>JAQBOU010000034.1 GCA_028287865.1 Mucilaginibacter sp.
TTTCGGGTCGTTTAGCAGTATGCCTATGGCGTTATCAGTGGTATTTAGCTTGTTGCTGGCTTTATTAAGGTTATCGGTTAATATAGATGCATTGGTAGCTGCCTGCTGCAACTGAGTAGCGGCCGCTTTTATCCGGTTAAACGTAGTAGTGTCGGTAAGCAGTTTATCTGCAAACGCGCCTTTAGTATTCATTTTGGTGCTGAACTTATTTAGCTGATCGGCCAGGCGGGCGGCACTTGCAGTGGCAGTTTGTAAATTACTCATTGATTTACGCAACTGTTCGCCCATCAGGCTATCGGCAAGCAGGGTGCCAACAGTACCTTTTCCCTGCAATATTTTGTGGCTAAGTAATTTGAAGTCGGTGGTGATCGACAGCAGATTCTGGTTGTTTTGCTGCAACGTTTTTAGCATATCATCAGTAGACGTTACTTTTTCGGCCTGCAACACACCATTGTCCTCTACAACCGGTGCCTGTGGGCTCCCTCCGTCAATAACAATAAGCTTGTTGCCAATAAACCCGTCTGAGCCGATGCGTACCCCCGAATTTTTGTGAATATATTGCTGTGTGGCCGCATCAATCTTCATTTTTACATCAACCTTTGATATGCCCACAAATTTTATACTGCTTATAGTGCCGACTTTAACGCCCGAAAACCAAACGTCGTTACCTTTTTTTAACCCGGCAACATCATCAAAAACCGCACTTATGTGTATACTTTTATCAAAGCTTTTCTGCTGGCCGCCCAGAGTAAACACGCCCAGGATAAATAGTAAAAGTCCAAGCGATAAAAATATGCCAACTGTTATTGCTTTTCTGTTGTCTGTTGTAGCCATGATATATGGATAATCTATTGTATAAAGTTATAATCAAAAAATGGTTTTACTCTTTCGTCGTTAGTATTAAATACCTCTTCAAATGTGCCGATACGCTGAAACTGGCCGTCGAGCAGCATAGCTATACGGTCGCCGGTTGTTTTGGCGCAGGTAAGGTCGTGCGTAATAATTATGGATGATGTTTTGTAACGTTGCTGCACCTCATTTATCAGGTCATTGATCTCAATACAGGTAATCGGATCAAGGCCGGCCGTTGGCTCGTCATAAAGCATTATCTCCGGGTTTAAAATAAGGGTACGTGCAATGCCGATACGCTTGCGCTGCCCGCCCGAAAGCTCTGCAGGCATCTGGTTAATGGTTTGCGACAGTCCCACAGCATCAAGCACTGTTTCAACGGCGGTATCTATTTCTGCCCGGGTAATGTTTTTGCGGTTTCGCACCAGCGGGAACTCCAGGTTTTTACGTACCGTCATACTGTCGTACAAAGCGCTGTTTTGAAAGGAGAACCCTATTCTTATCCGTAACTCCTGTAATTCTTTATCGCTGATTTTGGTTACGTCTTTCCCCAATACCTCGATAGTGCCCCGGTCGGGCGTTAAAAGGCCCGATATAAGTTTTATGAGTACAGATTTACCGGTACCCGAACGGCCCAGCACTACCAGGTTTTCGCCCTGGTACAAATCAAGATCAATCCCACGCAAAACAGCATAATCCTCGAAAGATTTTTTTAATCCCCTGATTTTAATTACCGTATCCTTATGATCTATTTGTACCTTTTGTTTTTCCATACGTATTGCTATCAGCGGAAATTATTAACTATCTGAACTATAACTATTTCTTCAATAAATACCAAAAACATGGCAGTTACCACGGCACCATTTGCAGCTTTACCCACACCCTCTGTTCCCTTGGTTGAATAATAGCCCTGGTAGCAGCCAACAATGCCTATTGTAAAACCAAAAACGGTTGATTTAATTAATGCCGCAGTAAAATCAAGATACACAAGCGGCTGAAAAACCTGCTGCATAAAGGTTGTATAACTGGTACCTTCATACATACTTACGTTTAAATAACCACCCAACAGTCCTATAAAAGCGGTATAAGTTGCTAAAAGGGGAATGGTTATGGTAGTAGCAAGTACACGTGTGCACACCAGGAATTTAAAAGGTTTGGTGCCCGATACTTCCATAGCGTCAATTTGTTCGGTTACCCGCATGGAGCCAAGCTCGGCGCCTATGCTGGAGCCTACCTTTCCGGAAGCGATCAGTGCTGTTACAAGCGGGGCAAGCGCACGCATAATTGCGATGGACACCAAAGACGGGAGCCACGAATTTGCCCCGAAAGTAGCCAGCGAAGGCCGCGATTGTTTGGTAAATATCAGCCCTACAATAAACCCTGTTACGGTTATTAAGGTAAATGAGCGTACGCCTACTTCGTAGCATTGCCTTATCACCTCTTTAAATTCAAAAGGCGGTACAAATGCTTCTTTAAAGAACCGGACTATAAACAGGTGTATTTTATAAATATCGGCAAAAAAAACGCCGAGCCGATATTTAAACCCAGAACGTTTTGCATTTCCAGACGCAGATGTTTCGTTAACGGTATCCATCAAATTATGGTGAAAATAAAATATAACATAATGTTTGCATACTACAAAAAACAAATACGTTTGTTTGTAACGTCTGTTTTTGTCGTCTTGCTCTTAAGTAATATAGCTCAAAACTTTTTAAACTTATTTATAAACCTCAAAAACTATGCTCAATATGAAATAAAAGTATTACTTGTCCCTTAATTAAAACATTGATTTTAATTAAGATACGCAATTATTTGATGCTATTTTGGTTAATTTTCAATTAAGAAACGTCAAAATAGTATTATACCATACTTCTTATTTGAAGGTATTTTTGATTGCTGGCCCAAACATATACTATAACCTTACTAATAGGAATTTACAACCGATTAATTTTTAATTGAATGCTATATAATTAAATTTGTATACGTAATAAAGTTTTATTCCGGCAAACCTAAGTTTATTGATCTGAATAAATGTTGCTTGCGCTAAAAAATACATCCATGAAATGTAAAATTTTGATTTTATGCCTCTTATTGCTTTTCAAAGGCAATTTTTTGTGCGCGCAAAATAATCAGCTTCAATTTTCGCATCTGGATATAAATAACGGCTTATCTCATAACGAGATCACCTCGATGCTGAAGGATAGCAGGGGCTTTATGTGGTTTGGCACCTTATCGGGTTTAAACAGGTACGATGGTTATAAATTTAAAATATTTAAACATGCGGTAAGTGACACTACCAGTTTGGATGATGACTATATTGTTAGCATTAACGAAGGCCCGGAAAATAAACTATGGATTGAAACCCGCAACGGATTTAATATTTATGATCCTGAAACTGAAAAATTCAGCCATAATATACATGGATATGCCAGGTCAATTTTAATAGCCTGCGGTCACGATGAAAATATTACCTCCATAAAAAAAGACCGCTCAGGCAATTTTTGGTTTCTCCATTCAACATCGGGCATTTACAAATACAATCCTTTAACGCATAAAACTATCCATTTAACCCATAATGCAGCTGATTCCACCTCTATTTGTCTTAATGTAGTTTCTGATCTTGCCCAGGATTCGGAGGGAAACATATGGCTAACCTACCGCAGCGGAATATTGGAAAGATTGGATCCCAAAAACTATCATGTTAATTATCGCTCCCATACATTCAGCAAATTACCGGTCGGGTTAAATTCTTCCTATAAAATATTTATAGATAATCAGGATGATATTTGGGCGTTTGTTCCTACTTATTCAGCCGGTGTTTATTATTTAAATTTTAAGAAAAGCATTTTTAAGCATATTGATAAGGGAAACGACCCATCGCATTTAAATACAAACGTGGTATCCAGCGTAATACAGGATGATAAGAACAGGATATGGATAGCTACCGACCATGGCGGCGTAAATTTATTGAATAAGCAGAATTTTAAAATTCAATATTTATTAAACCGGGAAGATGACAATAAAGCAATAGGACAAAACAGTATTACCCTGATGTATAAGGACAATACAGGTATTATATGGGTTGGAACCTATAAAAAGGGGGTAGGCTATTATCATGAAAGTATTATAAAGTTCCCGCTTTACACACATCATTTGTCTGATCCGGTATCTGACCCCGGAAGTTTGAGTTTCAGTGACGTTAATAGCTTTGCCGAAGACCGGGCAGGTAATTTATGGATTGGCACCAATGGAGGTGGCCTGATATATTTTGACCGTAAAAATGGGACTTTTAAAACATATCTCCACAATCCAAACAATGAGGCAACCCTTGCCAATAATGTTATTGTTTGCCTGTATATGGACAGCGACCAAAAGTTATGGATAGGTACTTATTTCGGTGGCCTGGATTGTTTTGATGGAAAAACTTTTCATCATTATAAACACAATGACGCGCTGCCCGGAAGTATTTCGGAAGACCGGATATGCGCGATCACTGAAGACGCCCAACATCATTTATTGGTCGGTACTTTATCAGCAGGCTTTAATTTATTCGACAATAAGACGCAAACTTTTTCTCATTATGTATATAATCACCGGCAAAATGCCATACATTCTAATTATGTAAGCAGGCTATTGGCAGATAAAAGGGGAAATTTATGGGTGGTTACTTCTTATGGTGTGGATGTTTTAATAAAAAAAACACAGCAGTTTATACATTATGTACATGATGATAAAAATCCTTACAGCCTTATAAATAATAACACCAATAACATACTGGAAGACAGCGAAGGTCTTATATGGATAAGTACGCGGGAAGGAATAAGTGTTTTCGATTATAACACTGGCAAGTTTACTAATATAAACAGGCAGGACGGTTTGCCGGATAATACCGTAATTGATATTCAGCAATATGATAAACGCAATATATGGGTGAGCACGCCGAGCGGTTTATCAAATATTGTGGTGGACCGTAACCCTGATGGCCTTAAATTTCATTTTATAAATTATAATGAAACAGAAGGATTGCAGGGGCGTGAATTTACAGAGAACTCATCCTATAAAACCCGTGAAGGAGAATTGGTATTCGGGGGCGGTAATGGCTTTAATATTTTTAAGCCTTCAAATATTTACAGTAATAAAAATATACCAAATTTAATTTTTACCGACTTCCAGGTATTTAATCAGAGTTTAAACGTTGGGGAAAAAGTAAACGGCAAAGTAATATTGCCGCAGTCAATTACCGGGCTAAAATCGTTGACGCTAAAATATAATGATAATGTATTCTCGCTGGAGTTTGCAGCGCTCAACTATTTTAACCCCGGCAAAGTAAAATATCAATACATAATGGAGGGGTTTGATAAGGGATGGATCAATGCTGATAACAAAACCAGGAAGGCCGCCTATACAAACCTTGACCCCGGGGATTATGTGTTTAAAGTAAGAGCAACCAATAACGATAAATGGGATAATAAAGAACTTACACTTAATATAAGTATTCTTCCTCCATTTTGGAAAACCACCTGGGCTTACTTATTATACGCGCTATTGGCTGCAGGTTCATTCTTTTATTTGCGCAGTCAGGCCATCAGGAAATTACGTGCTCAATTTTCGATAGAAAAGGAACGGGAAGAAGCGCATCGCATGCATGAGCTCGACCTGATGAAGATAAAGTTCTTTACCAATGTTAGCCACGAGTTCAGAACGCCGCTTTCCTTAATTATGGCGCCGGTTGATAAGATACTTAAACAAATAGCCGAACCCGAAATTCAGCGTCAGTTGCTGCTGGTGAACCGCAATGCCAAACGTCTTTTAAACCTGGTTAACCAATTGCTCGATTTCAGGAAAATGGAATACCAGGAATTAAAACTGCATGAGAAAAACGGCGATATCATCGCCTTCATTAAGGAATTATCATATGCGTTTACCGATGTGGCAGATCAAAAGAATATCCGTTTTATTTTTGATTCGGAGATTGAAACATTTTATACAAGCTTTGATCACGACAAAATTGAACGCATCCTCTTCAATTTACTTTCAAATGCCTACAAGTTTACGCACGAAGGCGGACAGGTAAGCGTATTGCTTAATCTTATAGATAAAAAAGCGGGTGACAGCCAGCGACTGGAAATCAGGATAATAGATACAGGGATAGGCATAGCGGTAGATAAACGCGACAAAATATTTGATCCTTTCTTTCAGAATGATATCCCCGGTTCTATGTTAAACCAGGGCAGCGGTATCGGGTTATCTATAACCAAAGAGTTTGTTAAACTGCACCATGGAGAAATTTTTGTGGAAAGCGAATTTAACGAAGGGAGCTGTTTTACCGTGTTATTGCCGCTAACTAAGCTGGATGAAAGCATTTTTAAGGATACCGCTTTATTAATTGATCATTCAACAGCATTTTTACCGGTGGACGGATCACCGAAAAATGGAGTTCATAAAGAAAGCAATGATTTAAAAAAACCAACTATCTTGCTGGTGGAAGACAATGATGATTTTAGATTTTATATTAAAGATAATTTAAAGGCGGTATTTAACATTATTGAAGCCGAAAATGGAAAAAAAGGTTGGCAAAAAGCGCTTGCACAGCATCCAAATTTAATTGTAAGTGATATCAGCATGCCCGAGATGAGCGGCATTGACCTGTGCCTGAAATTAAAGAGTGACAAGCGTACCTCGCATATCCCGGTAATATTATTAACTGCGCTTACAGGGGAAGATCAGCAGCTAAAAGGCCTGGAAACCGGCGCTTCAGATTATATGACGAAGCCTTTTAATTTTGAGATCCTTCAGTCAAAGATCAGGAATATACTAAGCCAGCAGGAGTATATGCGTAAAACCTACCAGAAACAGGTGGAAGCCATTCCTACTGAAATGCATGTTGAGTCGCCCGATGATCTGTTTATCAAAAAAGTATTGCTTTTGATTGATAATAATATCTCAAATCCCAATTTTTCTGTGGAGGAGCTAAGCAGTGAAGTATTTGTAAGCAGGTATACGCTTTATAAAAAAATATTATCAATGACCGGTAAAACCCCAAATGAGCTGGTGCGCTCAATGCGGTTAAAAAGAGCGGCGCAGTTATTGGAAACCGGTCACTTAACAATATCGCAGATCTGTCATAAAGTGGGTTTTAAGAGTCAGAAATACTTTGTTAAAACCTTCAAGGCCGAATACAGCACCATTCCATCAAAATATATGGAAAGTATAACAGAAGAAGTTATTTGAGGAATAATATATTCGCTTTAATGTAAGCTCATGCTCATTATAATAAGACCTGCGAAATCTTTGAGACTGTTTAAAAACTATAAAAACAACTTCCTTAAGAGCGATAGCGTGGCAATCTCCCACCTACAGAGCGGCTGTGCAAGAAGGGGGTTGCTTCGCGCCTCGCAAAGACGGGTTGTTTGTGTTTAAATAAAAACAATATTGAATAAAATTTAAACAGTCTCTTTGATTTTAAAAATTTCCAAATAATAAGTCCCCTGATCCATTCTATTTAACATAGTGTTGATACATCAACAAAACAATTAAACTAAATGTCCTATGCCCTACTATTGGTCCACCCGACAGAAGGTTGGGAGCGGCTTGGGAGCGAAACTTTAAATCATCTCGTATTGAACAATCTGCTCTGTATGAAATTTGCCGGATTTGACTTAGTAGTATAATACTAAAACAGCACTTTAAAAAGTCTCCGCTAAACCAATAGGGCTACATTTGTCAATAATTTCCACCATTTTAATAGCTATTTAGGGCCTTATTTTATTTAATTATCTGATAATCAAAATGTTATCATTAGTTGACATTTGTGACCCTATTTATCCACAACCAAGGTTCTATTACCCTATAATTTTACCCTCAATATAATGAATATAAAACAGGTGACACAATTCCACCTGTTTTATTAAACCTAAAATTCGTTTGTAAATTTTATTGGAGACTGCGGCGGCATTTAAACGCTGCACTACTGCATAATAACTTGCAATCGATTGTTTAATGAATTTTGACTTAAAATTTAATTTTTTGAGATATCGCTGAAACAATGCTCACCTGCAAAAGGCATTAGTTATCAGCGGCTATTTCGATTAATAAGTTTTTAGCTGTACGCCAATTATTATAAAAAACCAAGCATAACCAACAACAAACTATTATAAATTTTCAATTAAACTATCAAATCATTATGGGAAAAATTCTACGAATGACATTGCTGTTTATATCCTTGCTAATGTGCTTCAATTTAATGGCGCAAAACCCGGGAACAGTGATCAAAGGTACAGTAACAGACGACAAAGGCGTCACACTTCCGGGTGTTTCAGTTACTGTTAAAGGTACTACTATAGGGACAATTACCGATGTAAGCGGTAAATATACCCTTACCGTACCAGCAACCGGAAAAACGCTTGTGTTTTCATTTATAGGAATGGAAAGGCAGGAAGTTTCAATCGGCACAAAAACCGTTATAAATATATCCATGCAATTATCTTCTACTGCATTAGCCAATGTGGACGTTGTGTCTATAGGTTATGGGTCACAAAGACGCCAGGATGTTAACGGTGCCATATCTTCGGTATCAGCTAAAGATATCCTGGACATCCCTCAGCCAAGTATTGACCAAATGCTGCAGGGTAAAGCCGCGGGTGTTACCGTTACACAAAACTCAGGGGCACCCGGAGCTACGGTTTCCGTTCGTGTGCGTGGTATCACCTCTTTCAACGGCAGTGAGCCTTTGTATGTTATTGATGGGGTAGCTATAGATGGTAATGCAAATAATGGCCATCAATTAACAAGCCAGGTAAGTCCAAGTCAGCAGGAAACAAGCGCAAGTCCGCTTGCTCAGCTTAACCCGGATGATATTGAATCAATTGATGTATTAAAGGATGCATCTGCAACTGCTATTTACGGTAGCCGCGGATCAAACGGTGTTGTAATTATTACTACTAAAAAAGGTAAAAACGGCACTGCTAAAATTGATTATGACGGATACTACGGTGTGCAAACGCAGGGGAAATTTTTAAAAATGATGAACCTGCCGCAATATGCTGCCTATGAAAATTCGCTCGCAAGTGAATTTGGACAACAGCCGCGCATTGAGTTTTCTGATCCAAGCGTTTTAGGGCCGGGCACCAACTGGCAGTATGCAATTTTCAAGAATGCACCTGAGCAAAGCCACACCCTTTCCATATCAGGCGCTAAGGATGGTACCGATTATTATATATCAGGCGGCTATTACACCCAGGAGGGTACAGTGTTAGCATCCAGTTTTAATCGTTATACCTTCCACACTACGGTTAATTCGCAAGTAAAAGATTGGTTTAAAGTAGGTACAAGTATTTCCGCTAATCAGAGTTATGAAAACATTGGTTTAGGAAACTCGTATGGCATTATTTATAATGCCCTGCTGCAAGCGCCTGATGCCGCCGTTTATAATGCGGATGGCTCTTTTGCTGGCCCGGCAGTTGTAAACGGAACCATAGAAGGGGGCCTTAATCCGGTTCAGCAAGCTTTAAGTATCACGAACAATATAAAAAGAAGTAATATCCAGGGTAATTTTTATGGTGATGTTATATTTAATAAAGATTTCTCTCTGCACTCTGAGATAGATGGAAATTTTAACTGGAGCGAAGCAAAAGCATTTTTACCAACCTACTCTTATGGCGCTACCGGTTCATCTGTCGCCTTTGTAAATACCCAGGCTGCTTTAAATGAATATAATGCCTACGATTCTTACTGGAACTGGGTAGAGCATTTAAATTACAACCATACCTTCGGCAAAAAACATGTGGTATCGGCTTTGGTAGGACATGAAGTTTGGGAGTCCAACTCTGATGGGATCCAGGCTGGTACAACAGGCTTTACTGCCGGCAATACCATCCAAACATTAAACTTAGGCACCCAGGCCAACAACACATTAGGCGAGCCTAAAGGAAGCACTTCGATGGAATCATGGCTGGCACGTATTATTTATACTTTCGATAATAAATATAGCATCACGGCTTCTGATCGTAGTGACCGCTCTTCAAACTTTTCACAAGGACATCAAACCGGTTATTTCCCGGGCGTTGCGGTATCATGGAGGTTATCAGAAGAGCCATTTATGGCCGGTGTAAAGCAGTTTGCTGACAATATTAAAATAAGGGCCGGTTACGGTACTACCGGTAATTCAAATATCCCCCAATACAGGTACGGAACAGCAATTAGTCCCGTAGTAACGGGTTTGGGCACTGGTTTTAGCTTCTATAATTTCTCAAACCCTAACCTAACCTGGGAAACTGCTATTCAAAAAAATATCGGACTTGATTTCAGTATCCTCAATAGCCGCATTTACGCCAGTATTGATGCCTTCGATAAAACTTCAAAAAACTTCCTTTTCCAACAACCTTTGCCTGCTTTTTTGGGTGGCGGAACTGCTGAGTATTCCAACGCAGCCATTGTACAGCCCCCTTATGTAAATGCGGGCGAAATAGAAAATAAAGGTATTGAGTTGAGCATTACCAGCCGCAACATCGTATCAAAGGATTTTAGCTGGACAACCAATGTAATATTCTCACACTATACCAATAAGGTAATTTCGCTAAATGGTTTCCCTTCTATAATCGGTACTGTATCTACAGGCTTCGGACCTTCAATCCCGGCAAGCTATACCCAGGTTGGCGGCCCGGTTGGAGAGTTTTATGGATATAAAGTACAAGGAATTATCAAAACTACCGCTCAATTGCAACAACTGGCAGCACATCCGCAAAATGTTGTCGGCATACCGTCAACGGTAAGCAGCGACAGAACGTTGAGCAACGGTGTATATCTGGGTGATATTCAATACTATGGAGAAAACAATAATGGCAACTCACCTAATACGCAGTACGCATTAGGCAATCCTAACCCTGATTTTACCTATAGCATTACCAATACTTTTAACTACAAGGATTTCGACTTGTCGATATTCTTAAACGGATCCTATGGCGGTAAAATATTAAATGCGGTGGACTACCAAATTGCAGGTATGTATGGCCTTTACCAAAATCAACTGGCAACGCAAGCAAATTTCTGGACACCATCTAATCCAAACTCAAATATTCCTACACCAAGGTCAGGTTTCGGTAATAACAACTTAGTAATGTCTGACAGGTTTCTGGAAAGCGCTTCTTATTTAAGATTACAAAACGTACGCTTAGGTTATAATTTACCGGCAAAATGGGCCAGGTATGTTAAAATGACCCATTTAAAGGCATTTGTAAGTGGCCAGAATTTATATGTATTTACTAAATACAGCGGCCTGGATCCTGAAGTGGGTTCATTAAACCAGAATCCTACATTACAGAATATAGATTACGGCAGGTATCCAAGCCCGCGTGTGATCACTTTTGGTTTAAATGCTGAGTTTTAATAATTTAATTTAAAATAGACATGAAAAAACATATAAAATACTTAATCGGTTTAGGCGCGCTGGCTGGTGCGGTGGCAACTGGTTGCAAAAAAGATTTTTTTAACCGGCCGCCAGAAAACGCAATTACGGTAGCCACTTATTATCAAACTACCGCCCAGGTGCAGTCAAGTACCAACATACTTTATGCAGCGCCATGGTTTGGTTTAAACGGAAAGGCTTTTTTGGCAATAAGTGAATTGCAAAGTGGTAATGCACGCTGTTATGCAGGAACTGATGGCTCATTTGATTCCTTCGAAAATTATTCTGAAGGAAATGCCACTCAAACGGTTTCCAGTGCGTGGAATTCGTTGTTCACCGTGGTAGCACAATCAAACGCTTTATTAAACAACTTACCTGGTGCTGCTACCGCTGTGTCGACTACCGTTGTAAACAATGCTTTGGGCGAGGCGCATTTAATGCGGGCTGCGGCTTATTTTTACCTTGTTCGGCTTTTCGGTAACGTTCCGATAATTACCAACCCTACGCTTGATGTAAATAACTTTCAAACAATTCCTTCGAACCCTGTAGCTGATGTTTACAAATTTATTACACTGGATTTGCAATTTGCCGAAGCTAATTGCACACCGGGCGTAGCAAGTACCGGCCACGTATCAAGCGGATCGGCATCGGCATTACTGGCCAAAGTATACTTGTATATGCAGGATTATGCCAATGCTAAAAAGGAAGCTGAAAAAGT
>JAQBOU010000069.1 GCA_028287865.1 Mucilaginibacter sp.
ATTACAGGGTATTTGTTTATAAAAGCGTTAATGCTAATTCATGTGATGAAATTGCCTTACTTTATTTTAAAACTTCGATAAGTAACGACAATTTTGATATTAATGCCAGCGAAATAGCCAGCGGGCAAGCAGTAACTTATGGTTCCAGCTGCACTTGTTGCGAAATGATAGCTGTAAAACCCATTGGAGGCGAAATAAAAGGCAAAAGAACAGATGCAAACCACTGGCTGATAAATGCGACCATTATCTTAGGTGGTGCCGACAACAAACCTGTTTTTACTTTAACAGTAAACCAATATTTCACTGTAAAGAGCTTATAAGCGCAGTTTACCTGATCTTACATATTCTTCCCTAGTTTCTCCAGCATTTCCTGCGGTATCTGTTCCAGGTCAAGTACCAGGAAACCGTCGAGGCAATCGGCGAATTTTGGATCGATGTTAAAGCTGATAATTTTAGCATTCAGGGCAATATACTGCCTTAGCAATACCGGCACCTTCATATTCCGGGTTTCTATCTCTGATATCAGGTTATCCAGTCCTTTAAAGCTGTCTTCTCCGGCCATTAACAGGTCAGTATCAATGCTTCCCAGGTCAACCTTAAATTTCTTCCGGGGCTTTACATATTGTGCCAGTTCATGATCAAAGTGATTGCGGTTTATATAGTCAACAATAAGCGATTTGGAGAAATTTGAAAAAGAATTGCTGATACTTACCGGCCCTATAAGGTAACGATAGCGCGGGTTATCCATCACATACTTCAATATGCCTTTCCACAATAAAAATAACGGCAACGGCTTTAGCTGGTACTCCTTACGGATCCACGAGCGCCCCAGTTCAATGCTCTTTTTTAATATCGGCGTAAACTGCGATCTGATCTTAAACAATTCGGATATATAAAATCCATTTTTACCAATGCTGTAAAATATCTCGTCACCCAGCCCAAGGCGGTACGCACCAACTATCAGCTTTGCTTCATCGTCCCAAATAAAAAGATGGTGGTAGTAAATATCATATTCATCCAGATCAGATGCCTTATTGGTGCCTTCGCCAACTTCCCTGAAGGTTATTTCCCTTAAGCGGCCAATTTCACGGATCACATTCGGGATCAGTGAGGTAGGAGCAATAAACACTTCATAATTCTTCTCTACCCAAACCCTGTAATCATCCCGCAAAGGTTTTATATCCTTTTCCAGTAATTCGGTTGCCGTCTCTGGTGCTATCTCTTTAGGCTCCTTCTTTATTTTGAAAATATTACGCGGATTAAATAACTTTTTTTCTTCGTCAAGACCGGTGCCCAAAGCATAAGTGCGGGCCCTTAAATAATTAAGCAGCTTAGCGCTGTTATTATATTCCGGCACTTCCTGAACGTTAATGGGTTTTCCTATCCGCAGCTTAATGGTATGTCCCTGCTTGTTAAATAATTCTGAAGGCAGTTTAGCAGTCCTTAGGGCAGGGTGTATCAGGCTCAGCAAATTAAAAAGCAAGCCATTGTTGCCATGGAAATAAATAGGCACCACAGGGACTTTAGCTTTCGCGATGATCTTGCCCACTACCGGGTGCCATAACCTGTCGGTCACCTGTTTTTTATCAACCTTAAAGGTAGAAACTTCACCTGCCGGGAATATGCCTATAGGTGTGCCGTTGGCCAATAATTCCAGCGTATTTTTCAAGCCGCTGATGCTGGACGAATGTTCCACATTCTCGAAGGGGTTTACCGCTATAAAATAATCGGCGAGGTTGGGGATCTTTTTAAGCAGGAAGTTAGCCATCAGCTTTGCATCGGGCCTAACCATGCACAATATCTTCAACAGCACCATACCCTCAATACCACCATACGGGTGATTGGCGATGGCTACAAAGCTGCCTGTAGTAGGTATGTTTTTCAGTTCTTTTTCGTCAAACTCTATATCAATTCCGCAGCCTGCTAAAATAGCATCAACAAACTCAGGCCCTTGTTTTGGTTGCGCCTGGGCAAACAATTCGTTTACCTGGTTAATTTTCATGAGCTCCATCAATAAAGCGGCCAGGCCCGGCATTTTCAACTTATCTAACTTTGTGGCTTTGGCAAACTCTTCGGTGGTGATTACTTTCATTCGTTATAAAAAATAAACCCCTGCTAGGGGAGATAAATATCCTGAAAAATTATTTAATTTAACCCTGATAAACCTTATAAATGAAAGCGCGGATAAAAAATTACCTCTCTGTTACCAAAAAAGAATGGAACGGTATGGTAGTACTTGTTATATTAATTGCATTGGTGTTGGCTGCGCCCTATGTTTATCAAGTATTCCGCAAAGATACTACAATAAATTTTAAGGATTTTGATAAAGCGGCGGCACAGCTAAGCAAGGCCGGGCTACAACGATCATATCCCGATAATAAAGCAGGCTCAGACGATAAGATAGCAAACCCTGTTATGTTTGCTTTTAACCCTAACGGACTCACTGTTGCCCAATGGAAGCAACTGGGGTTAAGCGAACACCAGGCAAACGTTATAAAACATTTTGAAGCTAAAGGCGGCAAGTTTTACACTAAACAAGATGTAGAAAAGATTTATGGAATTACTACTGACGATTACCAACGACTTGAGCCCTATATCAATATCCCCGAAACCGGATACATTTTTAAAAAAGCGAAACCAGGGAAAATTATCGAGCTCAATAGTGCCGATTCGGCAAAGCTTACAGCATTAAATGGAATAGGCCCATCATTTGCGCTGCGCATTATCAGCTATCGCGGGCGTTTGGGCGGTTTTTACCATAAGGAGCAACTGAAAGAAATTTACGGATTGGATTCATTAAAATACGCAGCCATTAAAGACCAGGTTTCAATAGATCCTTACCGGGTAAAGAAAATAGCGATCAATATCATCTCGTTCGAGCAATTGCGGATATTTCCTTACCTGGGCTATAAACAGGTGAATGCTATTATCCAATACCGCGTGCAGCACGGTAATTATACTTCATTGGCGAACATGAAAAATATTGCGATACTGGATGACGGAATTTTGCGTAAAATTGAACCATATTTAACTTTTAAATGATAGCGCAGCAAATAAAATCGGCCATACGAGACATACCTGATTTCCCGAAGCCGGGAATAATTTTTAAAGATATTACCCCTATTTTAAAAGATCCGGCTTTATGCCTACAAATCATTGACGCCTTTGTCGAAAAATTAAAGGGCACCCGCATTGATGCCATTGCAGGTATTGAAAGTCGTGGGTTTTTATTTGGGTTAACGTTGGCAACAAAATTGGGTGTACCCTTTGTGCCGGTGCGTAAAGCCGGTAAGCTGCCATTTACCATTAAACAAAAAGCCTACAAGCTGGAATACGGTACAGCCACCATCGAACTGCATACTGACGCTTTTGAACCTGGTCAGCATATACTGATCCACGACGACCTGCTGGCAACCGGCGGTACCGCCCTCGCAGCCAGCGAACTGATACAGGAAATGGGCGGCATAATTGCCGGATTTTCGTTTGTGGTTGGATTGGGATTTTTAAACGGCCGGGAGCGCATTACTCCTGTTTGTGATAAGGTGGTGGTGCTGGTGGATTATTGATAGATACACTGAGTGTAGACGCAGTGTATGTGGCTCATAAGATGGTTGTGTTAAATGATGTTAAACAATTATTTACTGAATTACAGATAGTTATTTTTGAATGAAAGCATTTAAACCGGATGAAATATCTGTTGTTAATTTCAACCCTTTTGTTTGGCTTCAGCAGCTACGGACAAAAGATAACAGGAACCGTAGTTGACAAAGCTACCGGACAACCGGTTGCAGGTGCAATAGCGACACTGGGCAACTTAGAAACCCACACAAATGCTTTGGGTAAATTTGAAATTGTTGCACCTGCCTGGCGTGACAGCCTTAAAATAGTTCACTTTGCCTATAAGCCTTATACGGTTATCATCAATAAAAAAACCAGCCTCCTGTTTATTGAACTGCAATCTAAGGTGATATCTCTTAATGAAGTAAAGATACATGGCGACAGGGATTTTAAAAAAGATTCCATTGCAAACCGGGTGGAATATGCCAAACAATTTAATTATACCGGCCCGAAAGTAAAAGATATATTTTCAACTGCCCCTAAGCAACCCGGCGAGTTGCTTTCTGTTAACCTGCTTGCCCTGGTTGAAGTATTGACCAAAAAGAGTACTAATGAATACAAGTTTAATAAATTATTGGTAAGGGATGAAGAGGCCGATTATGTCGACCGGAAATTTAACAGCGGCAACGTTTCGCGTATAACCGGTTTAAAAAGAGACACCCTGGAGCAATTCCTGATTCAATACCGCCCAACCTATGCGTTTGCTGAAAAAGCAAGCGATTATGATATGGAAGTTTATATAAAACAAAGCTTTGAAAAATTTAAAAGAAAGGGGATGGAAGAAACGGATCCATTTATTAAAAAAGAATGATCGTTTGTTTGGCTAAATCATCTTCTTGTTATCTTTTATTATATTTCTTCTTTGGATTTCTGCTGGTATGAAATATTGAAGTTATATAGATGATATTTTTAGACGGAAATATTTTATAAACAATCAAGTAAGGAAAATCTTCAACCTTGCCTTCCCTGGCATCATATTTTTTATTTGGATAGATCAGCGGGTTTTTATCAAGATCATCAATGAACTTTTTCACTGAATCCTGAAAACGATTACCTAATCCTATTTGCTGATCTTCATACCATTCGATTGCTTCTGAATACTCTATTTCTGCTCTTATGTCGAATTCAATGAGATAGTTCATTAATCCCTGGACTTTAATTTATTTCTGGCCTTAAGCCTCACTTCTTCCCAGGGTATCCCTTTGACTTTTCCACTTTCAAATTCATCCAACCGACTTTTTATCTCTTTTAAAAAATCTTCGTCTTCCCAATGATCATATTTCTCTGCTATCTGATCTTCAAAAATTGAATATATTGTTTCAACTTTTTTGTCATCAGCAGTATTAATAAAATCGTGTAATTTTTCCCTTAAAGCAGCAGTTGTCATATATTCCAAATTTGGTATAACAAATTTAACTTTATAATATCAATTAAACAATTAAGGGGTTTGACTTGCTAACTCTTCATCCGAACTTGCGCTCGTCTGTGACGAGTGCTTAACGTGGTTTGGCATTTGTAGCGCCCGGCTTTAAGGCGATGCAATCGCCTGACCAATGTTTAAACTAAAAGAAGATAGAAATAGGGTTTTTAGATTATCAATCACTCGCAAAGCATATTACAGTTTTCCTTTTTATTTTTGAATACGCGATTTCAATGGTACTTTCATATCCAATATTGTAAATAAAGCCAATGGCGGTAGTATCTGAACTAATATCCTCTTGTGTTTTTAAATCAACGTAATCGGTATCAATAGCGCTCTCTATCTGATGATCCAAAGCGGGTGAAAAAAAAGCATCGGCCCTGAGAAAATTATCAAATCGAACCCGAATGGTATCCTCCGCTTGTTTAACACTTAAATCATCAAGATCACCCAATAAATCGTAACTATGATCCTTTTCTGAATAAATTTTTTCGTTATTGAAGGAAATAATTTCAAATGTAAATTTTGCTTTACTTATAGAGCTTCCGATTAAACTCACCTTAAAAGTATCCAGTTTCATCGGATTTGAGAATGTATGCAGATAAATTTTTCTTAATAAAACCCGCGAAGTATCACTTATCATGGATATTTTTTTGGTAGCTGTTCTTTTAACCTGTGGCAATTTCTTTTTAGCATGGGTGCAGGCCGTTATAATTAGTGGGATTATTATAAAAATGGAAATTATCTTTTTCATTGAAAGCGTTTGATAAAGCAGGATACTGTAAAATTAATAAAACCTATTCAGATAGAAAAAGGGGATGCGAAGCTTCTCAATAGTAATTATTACTGCCTTGCGCTCGTCTGTGACGAGCGCAAGTTGTTAATTAAACAATTTTCAAATTTAATTCAACACCGGCTGTACATTTGTTAAACTAAATATCTCGGCCATTAAATCATCGCTTGGGTTTACTTTAAATTTTTTTGAAGGCAGCTCAATCATCATATTTTCTTCCCTGTCCTTCACCATAAAACGCAGGGTGCAATTTTTTACGGGGTATTTTTGGTTGTTGGTATCAATAAGCAACTGAATGTTATTTAGCAACTGGCTGTTGAGGGCATTCAGCTCCAGGCATACGGTTAGTGATTTGGTGAGCTTATCGCGCATTTCAGATAGCAGGCTCATCGTTAATATCCGCATATCCCAGTTATCCTTCTGTTTAAATTTTTCTTCAATATTACCTCTCAAATGTAAAAAGTAACCGTCAACCAGCAAATAGCGGAATTTTACATAATCCTCGCCAAACAGCGCAAACTCGTACGATTCGTTGTAATCCTCCAGCACAAATGTGCCGAATGGCTTCCCGTTTTTGGTCATTTTATGCTGCACGTTCGATACCAGGCCACCTACACATACCTCGCCCCTTTTGCGCAACTGGGCAAATGCAGTCATGATCTCTTCCCCACCCTCACCTGAACGGGCTTTCTGCATCATTTTAAGATCACTGATACTGGTATTGCAAAACCGGTCCATCTCCACCTTGTAATTATCCAGCGGGTGACCGGTTAAATAGATGCCGATAACTTCCTTTTCGTATTTTAATTTTTCAATCAGCGGCCATTCGTCGGCCTCAGGCATTGCGGGTTCAGGGATGTAAGACGCTACCGAGCCACCGAACAGTGATGATTGTGAGCTGTTTTGCGTGTTTTGGTAATCATTTGCGTATTTTATCAAACGCTCCACGCCTGTTAAAACGCCATTATCCGTTTTGGCAAAAAACTGCGCCCTGTTTATTCCAAACTCATCAAAAGCACCGCCATAAACCAGGTTTTCGTATGATTTCCTGTTCACACTGCGTGTATTGGAGCGTTGTGCAAAATCATAAACCGATTTGTAAGATCCGCGTTCCATACGTTCCTCAATGATACTTTCTACCGCTTTATCACCCACACCTTTAACCCCGGTAAGCCCGAAACGCACCTGGCCTTTTTTGTTTACCGCAAATGCCATGTCAGATTCGTTGATATCCGGCCCTAAAACCTCTACGCCCATCCTGCGGCACTCCTCCATAAAAAAGGTGATCTTTTCCATGTTGTTCTGGTTATTTAAAACCGCGGCCATGTATTCGGATGGATAATGCGCTTTTAAATAAGCCGTTTGATAGGCCACAAATGCATAACAGGTTGAATGCGATTTATTAAAGGCATACTGTGCAAAGGCTTTCCAGTCGTTCCAGATTTTGGTCAGCTTATCTTTAGGGTGACCTTTAGCAGCTGCACCATCCATAAACTGGAATTCCATTTTATTAAGTATCTCTATCTGCTTTTTACCCATTGCTTTACGCAAAACGTCGGCATCGCCTTTGCTAAAGCCTGCAAGTTTTTGCGACAAAAGCATTACCTGCTCCTGGTAAACGGTAATACCATAGGTTTCGCCCAGGTACTCTTCCATATCCGGTAAATCAAACGCGACGGGCTCATACCCATGCTTGCGTTTAATAAAGCTGGGGATATACTCTATCGGACCCGGCCTGTACAGCGCATTCATAGCGATCAGATCTTCAAATTTATCTGGCTTTAAATCGCGCAGGTACATTTGCATTCCGTCACTTTCAAACTGGAACGTCCCGTTCGTATCGCCGCGCTGGTATAGCTCAAATGTTTTCTGGTCGTCCAGCGGGATATAATCAATATCGATGGTTACATCGTGATTTTGTTTGATCAGCCTTAAAGCATCCTTCAAAATGGTTAAGGTTTTAAGACCAAGAAAGTCCATTTTAATTACCCCGGCATCTTCAATAACCCGTCCGTCATATTGGGTAACCAGCAGGTCAGAATCTTTGGCTACCGCTACAGGAACAATATCCGTAAGATCATATGGGGCAATGATAATACCCGCGGCATGTACGCCTGTGTTGCGCACCGAGCCTTCCAGTTTTTCGGCTTCCCGTAAAACCTGCGCACGCAAATCGTTGCCTTTTAATATTTCTTTCAGCTCCGGCACCTGTTCAATGGCATCCTTCAGCGTGATCCCTAATGTATCCGGAACAAGCTTTTTGATAGCATTCATTTCAGACAAAGGCATATCCAGCACACGACCAACATCCTGAATACTGGTGCGGGCGGCCATGGAACCATAAGTGATAATTTGAGCTACCTGGTTCTTGCCATATTTCTCCACCACGTAATCAATCACCTTTTGCCGGCCTGCATCATCAAAGTCTGTATCAATATCGGGCATCGACTTACGGTCGGGGTTCAGGAAACGCTCAAACAGTAAATTATACTTCAACGGATCAATATTGGTGATCCCCGTACAATAAGCAACCACCGAACCAGCCGCCGAACCACGTCCCGGGCCTATAAATACGCCTATGTTACGGCCATGTTTAATGAAATCAGCCACAATTAAAAAGTAACCCGCAAAGCCCATCGTACGGATAGTAAAAAGCTCAAAGTTGATGCGCTCCTCCACCTCGGGCGTAAGATCTACATACCTTTCTTTAGCTCCCGTAAAGGTTAAGTGTTTTAAATATTCCCATTGGTTAAGAGTATCGGCATCCGGTGTAGTATGAATATTAAATTCATTGGGAATAACGAAGTTTGGAAGCAAAATATCGCGCTTAAGCTTCAGTACCTCTACCTTATCGACGATTTCGTTGGTATTATCCAATGATTCGGGCAAATCGCTAAACAGCTTGCCCATTTCGGCCTGCGTTTTAAAGTAGAACTGGTCGTTAGGAAAACCAAACCTATAGCCCTTGCCACCTTCTTCGTCGGTAGCAATAGGCGTACTTTGCATATCGCCGGTATTTACACACAGCAAAATATCATGCGCGTTGGAGTCCTGCTGATCCACGTAATGCGAATCATTGGAGCAGATAATTTTTACATTATATTTCTTAGCAAACTTGAGCAGTACCGCGTTAACGGTATTTTGTTCGGGGATATCATGGCGCTGTAGCTCTATATAATAATCTTCGCCAAACAGATCCAGCCACCATTTAAATTCCTCTTCCGCCTCGGCTTCACCGTTTCTTAAAATAGCCTGTGGCACAGATGCACCCAGGCAGCAGGTAGTGGCAATTAAACCTTTGTGATACTTTAAGATCAACTCTTTATCAATCCGCGGCCATTTACTGTAAAGGCCTTCCATATACCCGGCAGAACATAGTTTAACCAGGTTTTTATAGCCTTCGGCATTTTTGGCCAGCATCAGCTGGTGGTATCTTTTATCTTTCTTTTCTTTAGTGAACTGCTTTTTATGACGGTCATCCACTACATAAAACTCACAGCCCACAATTGGTTTTACACCATGCTTACCCGCTTCGGCCACAAATTTAAATACACCAAACATATTACCATGATCGGTAATGGCAAGGGCTTTCATCCCATCAGCAGCAGCTTTTTTATACAGTTTTGATATATCGGCAGCGCCGTCGAGCAGTGAAAACTGGGTATGTACGTGTAAGTGCGAAAAATCGGGCATCGTCTATTCTTTTCCTTATTTGAAGATACCAAAATTAATGAATTTCGGACCCCGGATGTTTAGTTTTAAATGGATTGTTGATAAATTACTGGTTACTAACGGGTAAAAATTGATTACTGCCTTCACCAATCAACATCAACAATATCACCATCTATTTGTCTGAACTAAGATTTTTAAGATTAAAGGATTTTAGGATATATGTTCTATCCTGGGAATCTTAAAATCTTAAAAATCTTAGTTCAGACAAGATTTTAAAGGTTAAAGGACTTTAGGATTATACATATCTATCCTGGTGATCTTAAAATCTTAAAAATCTTAGTTCAGACAAGATTTTTAAGATTAAAGGATTTTAGGATATACGTTCTATCCTGGTAATCTTAAAATCTTAAAAATCTTAGTTCAGACAAGATCTTAAAATCTTAAAAATCTTAGTTCAGACAAGATTTCCGACTTCCCAAATCACTTCGCATTCAAATTCGGCAGATCACTATTTCCTTTCAAATATCTTTCTAAATATTGGAAACTCGCATCTTCAATCAGGAGGTAGCTTTCCCAGTTATAAGCAGCGCCATGTGCGCCGGGAGGATAAATACGCAGGTCAACATCTTTACCGGCATTGGTTAAGGCTGTCAATAACTGCATGGTATTGGCAGGGTGCACATTATCGTCGCTCATGGAGTGGATCAATAATAAATGATCCTTCAGGTTAGCGGCATAGGTCATATCTGAGCCGGCATTATAACCGGCTTCGTTTTCGCTTAACGGCGCCATGTAACGCTCGGTATAAACGTCATCATACAAACGCCAGTCGGTAACGGGAGAGTTTGCTATACCCACCTTAAACACGCCCGGATGGGTAAGCAGCGTATAAGTAGTACTGTAACCGCCATAGCTGGTACCCATAATGGCCATTTTATTTTGGTCGGCTATACCCATTTTTACAAGATATTTAGCAGTTTCCACAAAGTCGCTGCTTTCCAGCTTACCCAATTGCTTGTATACCGATTTCATGAATGCGCTGCCATAATTGGCCGATCCCCGGTTGTTCACATTGGCTACAACGTAACCATTTTGCGCCAGCCATTGTGCCCACATATCAGTCCCAAAATTGTCAAATATTTCATGCGACTCCGGGCCGCCATAAACCAGCATCACCAGCGGATATTTTTTATTGGGATCATAGTTAAACGGCTTAATGTAATAGCCATCCAAACTTACGCCATCACTGTTTTTAAACTGAAATGGCGTTTGCGGTGAGTAAGCATGCGTTTTTATAAATTCGCTTACCTGGTGGTTGTCCTCCAGCGTTTTTAAAACTTTTCCCCTGTTATCAGAAAGCGCCACATGCTGCGGAGTACTTACATTGCTATATGAATCCAGGAAATATTGGGTATTAGGCGACATGTTAATATCATGGTAGCCGCTCACTGCAGAGAGCCTTGCTTTATCAGTTCCGTCAAATTTAATAGAGTAAAGCTCCTGGTTGCGGCCGCCGGTTTCTGCCGAGAGGTAATAGATCATTTTGGCTTCCGGATCGATACCGGTAACCTTGATCATATCCCAGTTGCCTTTTGTTACCTGATTAATTAGCTTGCCATCATAATTATAACGGTAAATATGATAATATCCTGAACGATCAGACACCCAGAAAAACTCTTTAGATTTCCCGGGAAAATAAACCATATCGTTCACATTGGTATAAAAATTAAAGATAGCTACCCATGTGGTATTTTGCTCTTCCAGCACCACGTGATGCTCACCGGTCTTTACATTAAAAAAGTAAAGCTTCATATGGTTCTGTGCACGGTTCAGGGTCATCAGCGCCAGCACATCCGGGTTACTTGTCCAGTAAATACGGGGAATATAAAAATCACCGGTTTCGTCAGGGGCCAGCCACACTTTTTTACCGGAGGTAACATCTACCACACCAATTTTTACCGATGGGTTTGGATCACCCACCTGGGGGATGGAGATGTGTACCTGATCGGGATGCAGCCCTTCGTAATTCGTCATCTGGAAATCGGGCACTTTATGCTCGTCAAACTGCCAGAATGCCATGTATTTATTATCCGGCGACCAGTTCCATGCCTGTGCCTGGCCAAATTCTTCTTCATATACCCAGTCGTAATGACCATTAAAAACACCGTTCTCGCTGGTTGAATCATTTGTGAGCTGCTGTTCTTTACCGGTAGTAAAATTGTAAACAAACATATTGCCGCCCCGTTCAATACCGACTTTTGAACCATCAGGCGATAACTCAGCCGAACGCGCATCCTTTGCCGCCTGTTTTAATTGTTTGCTTTCCAGGTCATAGATGTAATAATCTGAAATGCCGGAGCGGCGGTAAATCGGCCTCAGATTGGTTTTAAAAACCAAATGTTTTGAATCGTGCGACCATTGAAAAGATTCATATTCAAATGGTTTATTGGTTCCAGGAAAATTAAGCCCTTTGTTATTAAATATTAATTCATCCTTTAACGTCAATGGGTCCATTGAATGGATCTCGTCATTGCTGGTGTATGAATATTTATTGCCGCCGTTTGTCCAGTTTACACTTTGCGGACCGGGGTTTCCGGATAAATTACCTGCTGATCTTAAAGCATCCGTTAAACTGCCATACTCCTGTTTGGTTTGCGCAGTAACAACAAAAGGCAAAACGCAGCACCACGCGAATGTGCATATTGAACAAATTCGCAATAATTGATATTTCATATAAATAACCTGATTTTATAAGCGGCCAAAACTACTGGAATTACCGGAAATGAGCAAGAAATTAGTGATAGGCGATTAGAGATTGGTTGTGTTATTCCTTTTTCAAAACTAACCTCTAATCTCCAATCACTAATCTCCAAAAACGTATATTTGTACAAACTCATATCAATGAAGGGAAAACTACCTAAAGAATCACATACCATAATGAATGAATTGGTATTACCCAACGATACCAATACGCTTAATAATTTAATGGGCGGGCGGTTACTGCATTGGATGGACATTGCGGCGGCTATATCGGCACAAAAGCATTGTAACCGTATAGTAGTAACAGCTTCGGTTGATAATGTCTCCTTTCAGCACCCTATTAAACTGGGTGATGTGATCACCATAGAGGCTAAAGTGTCGCGTGCGTTTACCACTTCGGTGGAAGTGAGGCTGGATGTTTGGGCTGAAAATATCCCATCGGGCTCCCGGGTTAAAAGCAATGAAGCTTATTATACGTTTGTGGCACTTGATCAAAACGGGCGTACCATACCCGTGCCCGAACTCATCCCTGAAACCATAGAAGAAATGGTTCTGTTTGAAGGCGCACTTCGCCGCAGGCAATTACGGTTAATACTGGGTGGCAAAATGAAACCAGATGATGCTACAGAATTGAAAGCCTTGTTTTTTGGATCAACTCCCGAATAATTAAAAGTGTCCTCTTATTTTGTTGTAAATCTCTTGGTCGTAAAGTTTTCTTAACCGTTGATGGGTATCTTCTGATAAGGGCGGCAATGCTGAAGCCTGCACGTTTAAATCTACATGCGATACTTTTGATGCACCCGGTATTACAGTAGTTACTTCCGGATGGTCTAATATCCAGCGGATGGCCCACTCCGCCGTACGGTCATCAGGCAGCATTGTTTTTATTTTATTGGTAAAACTGATCCCTTCTTTAAAATCAATCCCCGAAAAAGTTTCGCCTGCATTAAACGCCTCACCATTGGCATTAAAATTCCGGTGATCGCTTTTACTAAATGAGGTGTTTTCATTAAACTTCCCGGTCAGTAAACCGCTTGCCAGCGGCACCCTTACAATCAGGGCGATGTTTTTTTCCTTTGCTTTGGCAAACATCTCATCGGCAACGTGCTGCCTGAACAAATTAAATATGATCTGCAACGAAGCCAGGCCTTCCTGCTCCATGCAGATCAGCGCTTCTTCAACCGTTTCAACACTTGCACCAAAATATTTGATCAAACCCTCCTGCTGCAATTTCCTTAAATGATCAAACACTTGTCCGCCCCGCATCTCCTCAGTCGGGATGCAATGCAGCTGCTCTAAAAACAATTGAGATATACCGAGGTTTTTGAGCGAACCCTCTACCTGGCGTTTCATTACATCATACGTAAAGTTTTGCGGCCAGCCGTTTTCCCCATCGCGCCTGCGCCCAAGCTTAGTGGCCACGTAAACCGGTGCTGAAACGGTTTTTAAAAACTTACCTATCACGGCTTCACTCACTCCCATTCCGTAAACATCTGCGGTATCAATAAAGTTGCCGCCGGCATCAATGTATGCTTTTAAAATATTTAAAGCCTCCGTTTCGTTTACATGTCCCCAGTCGGCGGTGCCTAGTTGCCAGGTTCCTAAACCTACCTCAGCTATTTGGGTTCCTTTAAAATTACGGTAGTTCATACCAGTTATGTACAAGTGTTAAAATTAATTATTGTAATCTTCTTATGCTAAAAACGCAGCGGTTTCTTGTTTCAGAATATCTAAAACCGCCTGCGTTGCATTGCCAAAAATAGATACGCCCGCGGCTCCATTTTTTAATGCAAATTGTATTCCCTGGCGCAATTCGTCGTCGCTTTTAAAATCAGATAAATAAAGCCCGGCATATAGCGGGAATGATCCGGCCAAAAAGTGAACGCCTTCGGCTACGGCATCGCCAATCCAGCTTACTTTTTCTTTGTAAAACCCGTGATAGATCATCGGGCAAACTCCATCCAGTTTCCAGTTAGTCCAATCCTGCCTTACATTGCGGCGGGCCACCTCTGGTGTAGGGAAAACAGCAGCGGTAATTATTTTTTTGTGCTGATGCGCTATAGTTGAGATGCTATTTACTACGCGGCTGATATTGTTATACCGGAACAAACGCCATGAAAGACTGGCCTCCGGGTATTCGATATCAGCCAGGGTTATCCCATATTGCTCTTTAAACTTTGCACGGCAAACCTCGCAATAGCAATAATCATATTCCGGCATTTCTTTTGTTTGCGCTATGTTATATTTTTCCCACAGGTTTACCGGTAATACCACATCGCAATAACGCACATAATCCAGGTGGATGCCGTCAACATAATCTTTATTCAAAATATCGGTTACCTGCTGTTCCAGATACTGCTGTACTTCTTCCCGGCTGGGGCAAAGCCAGCGGTAATAACCTACATAAGGTGGCTTATCGGCACAGGAGTCGCCATTTCTGTTTTTACTATACCATTCCGGGTGGATGGTGATCAGCTCGGCACGGTTAAAGGTCCACATCCAGCGGTGGGTCTCCAGCCCCTGCGCTTTTGCAGCGCGAAAATGCCTTTCGCTATCTGCCTCAAAAAACATCCCCGTAACACCTGCGGCTTTATAGGCAGTGTACCGTGTTTTCAGTTCATCGTCGGTATCTTTTTGGTTCGGATTTGTCCAGATCCAGTTTTTAAGTTTCTTTCTTTTTTTAGTGGCGTTAACTGCTGCATCGCTTTTTAAAGGCAGCTGCGATGCCACACCTACCAATAACCCGGCTTTTAAAAATTCACGTTTATTCATCTGATTTTGTATTTAACCGGCGGATCAGTCCTTCCTGGTTAATGGTCCATGTAATTTCACTCTTATCGGTGATAAACGCCATAAACTGGTGCTTTGTAGCCTCAATTTTAAGGATGTTTACCTGTTTATTTATCATCACGCTGCTTTTAATGTCAAACTTTTTTAATGATTGCTGGTAGCCATGATGCGCGTCCCGCCAAAGTTTTTCGTGGTAATAAACAAGCCATAAATATCGCTTTTGCAGCTCGGGATATGGCACAGTAAATGGTTTATTATTTGTAAAATCTTTGTTAAACTGCAAATACCCCCAATGCTCCGGGTAATGCATATTTACCACGCCCTGCGGCGACCATACCCAATTATGTTCGGGCAAACTGCGGCCGCTGCTGTCTTTTAGTTTGATGTATTTTCCGTTTACCGCTTTGGTATCCCATTCCACCCGCGAGAAATTGATGCGCCACAGGGTACCGTCGACAGGGACCTGCACATTATTGCCAAGGCTTATGGCGTTAAAGGGAATAGCTATTTCAATCGTCCAGCCTTTGTCGGTATCGGTTGGATCATTCATTGAGCCTTGTACCTTTACCGCCGACCGCAGGCCCTTTGCATCCCAGTTGATCATGGCATTGCCGTTATTGCGGTAAGGCTTGTTTAAAAAAAGGTCGAAAACCGTATTGAGTGCGTTAAATTCCATCTCAAAATACTGGTGGGTAGTATTGTTTGGGTTGATAAAAACCTCGAAGTCATTATCCCGGAAAATGATTTCATCATGCTGCTTTAAAGTGGCCCAAACATGGGGGTCGCTTATCTGCGCCGCTATGTAAAGGCAACTATCGTCCCAAAGCATTTTTACCCTGGTTTGCAATGGCGGATTGGGTTTTAAGTCGCCTTCGATGTCGCGAAAATCGTCCGACCATTTACCTTGTTGCCAAACGGCATCCGTTAGCTCGCCATCAATAACCGGTGGCGACTTTACATAATTTACAACGTAGCCATTGGGAACGGTAAATAAATTAGGGAACTTTTCAAATGGCGATTGCGCAATAGCATTTACCGGCCCGAAAAAGGTAAACGCAGCTATAATTATTTTTATAGCATTTTTAACGGCTAAGCTGTTATGCATTGCTTCAGTACATTAGCTACCCATTTCAATGATACGATCAAACTCTTCAGATTTAAGGCCCATTACGGAAAGCCTGCCCTGACGCACCAGGTGGATATTTTTTAAGCGCTCGTCGGCTTTAATTTGCTCAAGGGTAACGGGAGTTTTAAGGCTTTCAACCGGCACCAGGTCAACCACTACCCAATTAGGATCGGTGGTGGTGGGGTCCTGGTAAAATTCTTTGGCCACTTTAGCAATCCCTACCACAGCTTTACCTTCGTTGCTATGGTAATAAAGCACCAGGTCGCCCTCCTTCATTTCTTTTAAATTATTCCGCGCCTGGTAATTGCGCACGCCATCCCAAAAGGTGCGGCCTTCCTGGTTAAATTTTTCCCAGCTATATTTAATGGGTTCACTTTTTACAAGCCAATATTGCATCGTTAAGGTTTTTGCCAAAGGTAATGAAATTGGGAAAATGATCAGGGAAATCGCTTTTAAAGATTTATCGCTGGTTTTGGCTGAAGCCCCATTTTAATTGTTATTTTTCCGCCCCATAAATGGGACGGCAATGAATTTAGATATTTGATTGCTTGCATTCATTGCCGTTTGGCTTCAGCCAACGGTTAAAATCGAAGCCACTAAACGGCTTTAGCCTAAATTTATATGCTTAGTATCTTAAACGCGATTTCCCTGGGAAAATGATGAAGATGTGAAAACAATGAGTTTTTGTGGTTATATTTACCTAACCAATTTTACAGTGCCTGAATCCAATTAACCATCGTACATCATTTTTATGAATTTTGATAAGACATTGATGAAGGTTAGTCCTGGCATTTTTTTGTATTTTATTTTAATTGTGCTTGTCAGCTGCAGAAAACCATACCTGCCTCCTGCCATTGCTGCGCCCGGGAGTTACCTTGTTGTAGAAGGCGTGATCAACAGCGGTTCTGATTCTACTATTATCGCACTGAGCAAAACGGTTAACCTCAATAGTAAAACCACTGCGAATCCTGTACTTAACGCCGTACTAACCGTTGAAAGCGATAAAGGGGCGAGCTATCCTCTAACATCAACAGGGATCGGGAAGTATGTATCGGGCGGATTAAATCTTGACGGCACTCAAAAGTACCGTTTAAGAATACAAACAACAGATAACAAAACGTATCTGTCAGATTTTGTGCCTGTTGTAAATTCACCTGCGATTGATTCTGTAAGCTACGCGATACAAGGCAATGGCATCCAGATGTATGTAAGCTCACACGACCCCAAAAACGCCACGCATTATTACCGCTGGGATTACCAGGAAACCTGGGTTATCCATTCAAAGTATTATTCATTTTATAAATCGACCGGGGATACGGTTATAGAAAGAAACTTTATCAATGACGAGGTTTACCAGTGCTGGCGAAGCGATACTTCAAGTACGGTGGTTTTAGGCTCGTCGGCTAACTTAGCCCAGGACGTGATCACTAATAACCCGGTTGCTTTTGTTCCTGCCACTTCCGAAAAAGTGGATGGGAGTCAAAGTATTATCATAAGCCAATTTGCCCCTTCAACCAATACTTACAGTATTTTAGTAAAACAATATGCCTTAACCGGCGACGCTTACCGTTTTTGGGAAAACCTAAAAAAGAACACTGAGCAGCTGGGCAGTATTTTTGATGCACAGCCATCACAGATCAATGGCAATATTCATTCGCTCACCGATCCGTCCGAGCCTGTTATCGGGTACATCAGTGCCGGTGGTGTTACCAATAAAAGAATATTTATTCCGAACCGGCAGATACCCGTTACCTGGCTGCCCGATCAGTCAAATTCCGCTTGTGTGGTGGATACGCTGCTTCTTGCTACCATCCCGAATGGAAGTTCTGTAGTTGTTAACCAGGAGGATGAATACTTTAACTATAATAAGGGCACCAAATATTATAACCTGCAAATCCCGATAGCAGGAATTTTCAGCAAAATAACCAGTGCTTTGATCGGCCATTCCGGGTCATCACCCCAGTGCGTTGATTGCACGCTGAGGGGCACCAATAAACAACCTGACTTTTGGAAATAGTGCCACTTAGCGCCATTAAGCCAACCTCCGGGATAAGCCGTTAAATAATATTATTTCATAATAAGAAAATAACTTGTTTTTAAGTTAAACATTTTATTATATTTACTGTTAGTCCTAAAAAATAATATTATGGATACGAAATCACATAAAGAGGGAAAGGTGACTAAGGCAATTGAACAACAAACTGCTAAACTGCCTTCAGATACATTTTTATGGGCTGCATTAGCGTCAATGGGTGTATCACTTGGTTTAAAACTTACCAAACAAAAACACAGCGCCTTATTTGTAGGTCAATGGGCCGCACCATTGTTATTGCTTGGAATTTACAATAAACTGGTGAAACTTGAAGGACATGATCAGGGATCATCAAAAAAAACTTAAATAAAGAAAAAAATTGACTTTAACTTAATTTAACAAAACAAGTTATTGCCTTTTGTGTGTTATTGTAACCATAACGAATAATTAAATACACCTATGTTAAAAAATATTTTAATAATTGATGATGACGAGGACATCTTAACCGTAATTGAAAATGTATTGACGTATAACAAGTTCAAGGTATCTGCAATTCAACGGACTGATGATATTTTAAAGGATGTTGAAAAGTATAAGCCCGATCTGATCCTGACAGACTTTTTATTATCTGGCTTAGACGGAGGAAAAATTTGCCAGATCATAAAAAAGAACCCGCAAACATGCCAAATACCTGTGATTTTAATATCCGGGTATAAAGATCTGGCATTGTCATACGGGAATTTTGGATTTGATGCATTTCTTAACAAGCCTTTTGATATTAAGCTGCTTTTAAATACAATTAAGGATTGCCTTGATAAAGCAGATATGTTACTGGATCAATAAGTAAGCAGCGTTCTCAATTATATTGTGATGGCGGATTTTAAAACCGTCTCGTTTACTGGCGTTGGGCCGGTATATTTCTATTGAGTCCAGATCGAAATAGTATCAGTGTATCACTGGTATCAACCACGTTATCCATAACATATCATCATCTATATTCCAAAATAGTCTGCCTGATAGTACTGTCAGGCGTGGTGCAATCAAAATTGTCGTTATTTGAGTAGTTTTGGCTAAAGCCCTTAGCTCTCTTCATTCTTATCCGCCACCTAAAAGGGACGGCAATTAATTGCCTGTAATTTCTCAATTCATTGCCGCTGGCTTCAGCCAACGGATAAAGAGTTATTAAAACAAGGCTTTAGCCGAACTCGTCAATTGCAATAAGCAAACAATCAGATCATATTTGTTTGCGACAATTTGATTTGAACCTTCGGGTATTTGTAGGGAATGTTCCAAAATTGAATATGTCCCGTTTTCTTCCTTTATAAGGCCCATCAATCCATTATCATAATAAGCGGTACACGAAACCCACGTGCCCGGACATGGGCTATTCGCTATTAAATACCTCATCAAACTGTTGCGACAGCGTTCAACAAAAAACAATTTAAAATTATATTATTGATTATCAGTTTATTATAATATAATTATATTTTAATAGAACTATGTATTGCATATTACTATATTAAACATATATCTTTGAAGAAAGAAATGGCAAGAAGTGGTATTCTATTAATCTTTAGTGTGCTATGGCGTCATTTACATAATTATAAATCATCACTTCTAAACCCTTAACAAATGAAAACAAGCTTTTACATAACCGCATTTTGCATACTTTCTTTAAGTATTTTTTTGGTTTGGACCAAATTTGAAATAAACAACCATGACATCTCCATATCGGTACATGAAGATGACGACAGCTATAAATTTTCCGCTTCTTATAATAACAGCAATACCAGCCGGGTACAACAATATATAAATAACAGCATTGCCCCTAACGGGCTTTTTGGCTCAAAAAATGACGACTTTGATGTAACTACTACTTTGGTCGACAGAACTCGTTTTTACATAATGGAGGAGCCAGGCAGGTTAAAAATAGAGCTTAATAAAAGAAAGAATTCCACGGCCTCTTATCTCCGCATTAAAAAAATGTGCGAGGGAATAAAAGACGTCCTGGCAGGGAAATAGTATCTCAACTGGTTTTAATAAATGAGTTATACCGATAAACTAAATTATATCAACATGAAAACAATTACAATGATTGTGGCCCTGCTAATAGCAGGAATAACAATGGGCCACGCGCAATGCGACAAAAAAGTAGTTTTAACATCTTCAAAAACCGAGCACATGGATGCGGCTGGCACGGTTAAGAGAACAGATGATGAAACTGCGAAAATTGAAATCAGCAAAGCAGAGTTGCAGATTTCAGTAAATGGCGAGCATAAAATGACCGGAGCTATAAAGTCTAAAACATGCGACTGGAAAGTTCCTTTTAAAGAAGGAAAAACGGTTATTAAAGCCACCATTAGCAACGACCAGGGAGAAGATAGAGATGTTACCCTCACTATTGAAGGAAAAGACGGAAAAGTAACCCTGTTATTTGAAATGGAAGGTATGCCAGACGACAGGATAAGAGTTGGGATTGATAAATTTGAAGAGGTAAGTTGAGGTGCGCAAAACCGGAGATTAGTTTAGTCCATCAAACTAATCTCCTTCCGCAGTTCTCAATGCAAGATTTTAAATACCAGTTCTTTCATTAATCCGCCATGGTCAGTCATTGAATCAACACCTTTGCTTTTAAGATCATATTCGCGCAGGTAACTGATTATCTGCATTGTTTTACCATAATTGTAGCTGCGGGCTGCCTGTTCATAATCTTTTACAAAATAGGGGCTGATGCCAAGTTCGCGGGCGAGGTTTTGTTGAGACTTGTCCTTAACATAATGGTAGATCAACACCTTGCTAAAAAAATTGTTCAGGTTACCCAATACCAGCACAATAGGATTTGCCTTGGGGTTGGCTTCAAAATAGTTAATGATCTGGTTGGCTTTAAAGGCATCCTTTTTACCGAGCGCGGCCTGCAGCTCAAAAACGTTGTATTCTTTACTGATGCCGATGTTATCCTGGATATGTTTCAGGGTAATTTCCTGGCCCGCTGATACATTGAGCATTAGTTTTTCCAGTTCATTTGCAATCTTTGACAGGTCGTTTCCTAAATATTCGGCCAGCATCAATAAAGCCTGCTGATTTATTTTATATCCTTTTTCAGAAATAAAACCCTCTATCCATGCAGGGATCTTGCTGTCATACAAAGCGGCAGATTCAAAAATAACCCCGTTTTTTTCAATGGCCTTATATGTTTTTTTTCGTTTATCAAATTTGCCATACTTATAACAAAAAACCAGTATGGTACTTGGTAAGGGGTTTTCAAGGTAGCTCAACAAGGGGTTAATGCCTTTTTTATCAGCATCGTCATTTCCCCATTTCATATCCTGTGCTTCTTTTACCAGCACAACCTGGTAATCAGCCATCATAGGATACCGCTTGGAGGCGTTAAGCACCGCCATTATATCCGTATCTTTTCCGTAAAACACCGTTTGGTTGAAGCCTTTTTCGGCATCCGGCAAAAGCTTATGTTCAACATGGTTGCTTACCAGGTCAATAAAATAAGGTTCTTCACCATGCAACAGGTATAGGGGTTTATACTTTTTTTTCTGCAGGTCCTTTAATATATCGGTAGCGGTCATTTATAAAGTCAAAAGTAAAAATTCAAAATTTAAAATTGGAAGACTATCTAAAGTAAAAATTCATCCAAAATGGAAGACGTATTTATATATACATTGCAACATATCAATTTAACTACTTTACTTTTGATTTTTGACTTTTTAATTTAGACTTCGACTTATCCCATGGATCTGCTACTTCCGCTTCAACTGCCCCCCTATCCTTTTAAGATCAGCGATCAAAATGGTCAGCTGATATTATTTGATGTGATCCGTAAAAAAAATATAGTGATCACTCCGGAAGAATGGGTACGCCAGCATTTTGTACAATACCTTATCCGCCAGAAAAACTATCCAAAAACATTGATAAAGCTGGAAGGCGGGCATAAGCTGCATGGAATGGCCAAAAGATCGGATATTGTTGTGTATAATCCGGCTGGAGAGAAAATTTTACTGGTTGAATGTAAAGCGCCGTCGGTAGCTATTGATCAAAAAACATTCGACCAGGTAGCCAGATACAATATGGTTCATAAGGTAAAATTACTTGCAGTTACCAACGGGTTAAAGCATTATTATTGCCGGGTTGATTTTGAAACCCGCAACTATAGCTTTATTGAAGACCTGCCCAACTATAAGGAGATCTGATTAATGAACAGCTGCCACCAGGCTTTGAATTTTTTCCATTAATTCTTCGGGCTTAAAGGGTTTTGATACATAATCATTCATCCCGGCATTTAAAACCTGTTCTTTTATATCATTTAGTGCCGCAGCCGTTAAAGCTATTATCGGAATGGCGGCTTTTTTTGCATCAGGTTGTTTACGTATTTCAATAGCTGCATCAAACCCGTTCATCACCGGCATTTGAAGATCCATCAGAATAATATCAAAGTCGCCAAACTGCACCATTTCAATTGCACGCTCGCCATTTTCTGCAATGGTTGGGATAATACCCCACCTGGCCAGCAGCTTTTTCATCAGCAGCACATTAACCGGGTTATCTTCTGCAATTAACAAACGCAAATGGCTTAAACTATCCGTTCCCTGCAAAAGCTGTTCACTGCCGGTTTCTGCGGATACCCCCAACTCCAAACTAAATGAAAACTCCGACCCTTCACCAATTTTACTGGAAACATACATCTGCGAGTTCTGTAATTCCAATAAACGCTTAACAATGGCTAAACCCATGCCGGTTCCGCCGTATTGCCGTGTCGAGGTTATCGATTCCTGGGTAAAAGGCTCAAAAATACTGTCGAGGTTGGCTTTTTCTATACCTATGCCTGTATCCTTTATTACAAAAGTTACGGTATTGGTGTTGTTCCTGTTTTCGTGCCCATAAACCTTTACCCAAACGCTGCCTTCACCGGTGAATTTTATTGCGTTGCTTACCAGGTTAAAAAGAACCTGCCCTATCCTGGTAGGGTCGCCAATAAACCTTTTATCATTTAGTGACGGATCAACTTTAATCATAAAGGACAGGCCTTTTTGCTCCGCTTTTAACATTTCGGCCCCGCAAACATTTTGAAGCAGGTCATTCATGTTAAACTTTACCTTCTCAAACACCACTTTACCCGATGTGATCTTATTAAAATCAAGCACATCATTTACAACGGCCAGCAAGTTATTCGCCGACAATTTTAACACGTTAAGGTTCTCTTTCTGATCGGGCCTGGGGTTAGCCATTATCATCAGGTTACTCATACCTATCACGGCATTAAGCGGTGTCCTTATTTCATGAGACATGGTGGCAAGAAACTCCGATTTTATTTGTGAAGATTTTTCAGCCTTATCTTTGGCAAACTCTAATTCCTCATTAAGTATTTTCTGCCTTTCGCCGGTTTCTTCCAGGGCTTTTATGTTTTTAAAAAACGCGCCGTAAAAATGGCTGTGGATATAAATAATAATGATAAAATTAGCGAATATGCTGATAATTATAGTAGGCTGATCTACCGTTTCCGGCGGAATGGGAATAAAATAGCTGCCGTAATTGGATAACACTAAAAACACGAGTACCGGTATAACGTTCAGCAATGAGTAAAACAAGCCCCAGCGTTGCCCCAGCATATAAAAGCTGAATAAGATCACCAAAAGCATAACCTGCACGGTAACAATATCTACTTTTTGAAGTGCTATAAAAACATTGTTTAAATTGATTAACGAAGCAAGGATAATTAATGCATGAGATATTTCGCGGCAATGCGGCCTGTAAGTTAAATATTTGAATAAAAACGCGATACAAACAAATAAAATACCCGCAGTAACAGTTAACAGAACCTGATGTTGAAAATAAACGCTGATAAAAAGGCCGGCAACCGCGACCGCTACAATCCCAAAGCCATAATAAAGCAAACGTATGCGTGCCTGATCAAGGATGGACTGCTCTTTTGTAAGGATCCTGTTAATTGAAAAGTTAAAAAAACTTACTTCCTTATTCATTCAAGTACCTGCTATGCTGTAAATCGAATTAAAAATCGCCATAGCAAGAACCTGCAATTACTTGAACGCCCTGCTTCATCGAATTAATAATTTATCGCAATATCAAATACAATTAGCAAGCCAAAGCAGCTAAGTTTTCATCCAGTATTTTAAGTTTTGCTTCGGCATCAGCCTTTTTCTTTAACTCAACCTCAATAATATCGGGTTTTGCATTACTCATAAACCGCTCATTTGATAACTTAGAGTTAACAGATTTTAAAAATCCGGCAAGGTATTCTTTGTCTTTTTTAAGCCTGGCACATTCAGCCTCTGGATCTAAATTCTCCTCTAATTGAATGTAAAACTCATCTGTAGTAACCATAAATGTGGTTGCCCCACTTATTTTTTCAGCTACTATATCAAGCGTGCTAAGGTTGCCTAGTTTAGTAATAATTAACTTATATTTTTGATAAGGAACTCCTGAGTTTTCTTTAACTGAAAGCGGCAATTTTTCTTTTGGTGAAATTTGTTTACTGTTACGAATATTGCGTACCTGCGTGATGATTTGTTTAACAATTTCTACTTCTGCTAAAAGCTGTGTATTAATTTTCCCATACCTAGGTAATTGGGCAACAATACAACAATCATTTTCTGAGCGTTCCCCAAAAAGCTCGTCATGCCACAACTCTTCCGTTATAAAGGGCATAAAAGGATGAAGGATCTTTAAAACGTTTTCAAAAAACTTAATGGTGGAGTTATAGGTTTCCCTATCTATCGGGTGTTGATAAACGGGCTTTATCATTTCAAGGTACCATGCACAGAAATCGTCCCATACCAGCTTATAAGTAGCCATTAAAGCTTCAGAAAGCCTGTATTGTGCAAAGTTGTCCTCAATTTCACCTATAGCCTGGTTAAACCTGCTTTCGAACCAGTCAATTGCAACTTCATTATTATTGGGCAGACTGTCATCAATCTCCCACCCTTTAACCAGTTTAAAGGCATTCCAAACCTTGTTGGCAAAATTTCGACCCTGTTCGCAGTAGCTTTCATCAAACATCAGGTCATTGCCTGCTGGTGAGCAAAGCAGCATTCCAACTCTCACGCCATCTGCGCCAAATTTCTCAATTAACTCCAGCGGATCAGGCGAATTGCCCAACGATTTCGACATCTTACGGCCAAGCTTATCGCGCACTATCCCAGTTAAATAAACATTTTTAAATGGAATTTCACCCCTGAATTCATGCCCGGCCATGACCATCCTGGCAACCCATAAAAACAAGATCTCGGGTGCAGTCACCAGGTCATTTGTGGGGTAATAATAGTTGATATCTGCATTATTAGGATCTTTAAAACCATCAAATACCGATATAGGCCAAAGCCACGAAGAAAACCAGGTATCCAGCACGTCCTCATCCTGGATTAAATCCTCGGATTTGAGATCTGAGTTTTGAGATTTGAGACTTTTAGCTTCTTCAAAGGCATCTTCCCTTGTTTTAGCGATCACGAACTCGCCGTTGGGTAAATACCAGGCCGGTATTTGCTGCCCCCACCATAATTGACGACTGATACACCAGTCTTTTATGTTTTCCAACCAGTGGCGATAGGTATTGATATATTTTTCGGGGATAAGTTTTATATCGCCTTTCAGCACATAATCTAATGCTGGTTTAGCCATTTCGTCCATCTTACAGAACCATTGCATAGAAAGCTTTGGCTCAATCACCGCGTCAGTACGCTCCGAAAAACCGATCTGTGATTTATAATCCTCCACCTTCTCCAGGTAACCGTCTGCCTCCAGTAAAACGGCTATCTTTTTGCGGGCCGCAAAACGATCCTCTCCTACTAATATTTGTGCTTTTTCATTCAGCGTTCCGTCGTCATTTAAAATATCAATAACGGGCAGGTTATGCTTCTGCCCAAGCTCATAGTCGTTCAAATCATGTGCAGGCGTAACTTTTAAACAGCCCGTACCGAAATCCATGGTTACATATTCGTCCAGTATCACCGGGATCTCTCTATTGATCAATGGTATCAATACCCTTTTTCCGTGCAGGTGAAAATACCGCCCGTCATTTGGGTTGATACAGATCGCTGCATCAGCCATGATAGTCTCCGGACGGGTAGTTGCTACGGTTAAGTATTCAGTACCGAGTATCAAGTCGTTAGATTTTCCGGTATCCTGATATTTACTACTTGCTACCTGATACTTTATATAATAAAGCTTCTGGTTAACTTCTTTACGGATAACTTCCTCATCTGACAGGCCTGTTCTTCCGGCGGGGTCCCAGTTTACCATACGGATACCGCGATAAATAAGCCCTTTTTTGTAAAGATGAATAAAGGTATCAAATACAGCTTCAGATAGTTCATCCTCCATAGTAAACCGTGTGCGGTCCCAATCGCAGGACGCACCCAGCTTTTTTAATTGCTCCAGTATAATACCGCCGTATTTTTCCTTCCATTCCCAGGCATAAGCCATATATTCCGAACGTGTAAGGTCTTTTTTTGTAATGCCCCTATCTTTAAGCATGGCAACCACCTTAGCTTCTGTAGCAATGCTGGCATGATCTGTTCCGGGAACCCAGCAGGCATTTTTCCCCTGCATACGCGCACGGCGTACCAGCACGTCCTGTATGGTATTGTTCAACATATGCCCCATATGCAAAACACCGGTAACGTTTGGCGGCGGAATAACTATAGTATAAGGTTCGCGCTCGTCAGGTACTGATTTAAAAAATTTATGTTCTAACCAGTAACTGTACCATTTTTCTTCGGTCTCTTTAGGCAGGTATGTTTTAGAAATATTCATAGCTTACAAAAATAGCGTTTTGCTTTAATAGTTAATGATTTTTGTCCATAGACCATAGTCGATAATCGTAATAAATAATGCTTAGAGATAGATCATTTAGTAATAATTATCCATTACTATAGACCATTAACAATTGACCACTCCATCATAACAATATTTTTACAATAAAAAAGTTAATATAAAGTACCCCTTCTTTTACCATGAAAACATTGCCCATACAACATTTTTTAATGGGGATACTAAAAAAAATAAAATCCTCTTCTTTAATAAAATGGTTTAACCGTTAAACCCCTGCATTACCAGCTTGTAAGCTTGAAGCATATTTATTATCTTTAATTTTTAAGTAAATTATTTAAATTTTAATTCGCGAAAAATTAAATCCTGTAAATATACTATGACTTTAAAGTTCACAAATTTTATGCTGATCGGGGTGTTGTGCCTGTCGGTTAATGCTTTTGCTGCGGAAGGCGGCAAAAAAGGAAAGACAAAAACAAAAAGCATTGTTATTCCTCCCAAAAAATTTATTGATCCGGCAAATATGGATCTGTCTGTTAAGCCAGGTGACAATTTTTTTGACTATGCCAATGGTAACTGGATAAAGGAAAATGCTATCCCTGCAAAGGAAACCCGTTGGGGAAGCTTTAATATCCTGCACCAGGAAAACACCGACAGGCTGCTTAGTTTACTTGCGGATGTAAGCAAAACACAACATCCCAAAGGTAGCCTGGAACAACGTGTTGGCGATTTATATGCCAGCGGCATGGACAGTGTTACCATTGAAAAACGTGGCATTTCACCTATAAAAGGCGATTTGGAACGTATTGACGGCATCACCGATTTAAATGGCGTGATCAAAGAAACCGTTTATGAACGCACTCATGGTGAAGGCGGCCCGTTGTTTGGCTTTGGGGTGAGCCAGGATTCCAAACATGTAACCAAACATATTGCCGCGCTTAACCAGGGAGGTACCAGCCTGCCGGATCGCGATTATTATTTAAAAAGCGATGCCCGTACCAAAAAGATACAGGATGCCTACAAACAATACATCATCACTTTATTTTCGCTGGCCGGTGCCGGTGAAGACGTTGCCACCAAAAACGCAGCTACTGTTTTCACTATTGAAGCTGCACTTGCCAAAGCCCAGATGACCCGTGTTGCCATGCGAGATCCGCATGCCACCTATAATAAATTTGCAGTTGCCGATTTCAGTAAAACAACCCCTCATTTAAACTGGGTAATGTTGCTGCCAGAAATGAAGGTTCCGGGACAGGATACCTTAATTGTTGCCCAGCCTGCCTTTTTTAAAGCTGAGGACGAGTTATTAGCTTCCACTCCTATTGATGACTGGAAAGTTTATTTAGAATGGAATATTTTGAAAAACTCGGCCGGCGCTTTAAGCTCTCCATTTGTAAAAGCGGATTTTGCCTTTAGCAGCGCCTTGAGCGGTCAAAAAGTTGAAACCCCGCGCAACGAACGTATGTCTGGCCTGGTTGATGGTAGTTTGGGTGAATTATTAGGACAACTGTATGTAGCCAAATACTTTACGCCGGCTGCAAAACAATACATGGTTAACCTGGTAAACAATCTGAAAACGACCCTTGGCGAACGCATTCAAAACCTGACCTGGATGAGTGATGAAACAAAGATCCGTGCGCTTAAAAAATTAAATGCATTCACTGTAAAAATAGGATATCCTGACAAGTGGCAGGCCTATGAAGGCTTAACCATTGACCGTGATGACTACGTGGCTAATTTAAGGCGGATTGGAATATGGAGATATAATTATGGGGTTAGCCAGATCAACAAACCAGTTGACA
>JAQBOU010000184.1 GCA_028287865.1 Mucilaginibacter sp.
TAGCAAATAAAGTGATCAAAGGCGGCAAGGGGCATTGGGGAGATATAGCAATGACGCCGCATGCAACATTGTCTGTAAATGATGCAAAAGAAATGGTTAAATATGTATTGTCACTAAAAAAATAAACAACCAACCTTAAACCAATTTAAACCATAAATCATGACCACAGCAATCAGAGTCAAATTGTCCACAATGATGTTCCTTGAGTTTTTTATCTGGGGAGCATGGTTTGTGACAATGGGAACGTATTTAACAAAAACCTTAAGTGCGACCGGAACACAAAATGGAACAGCGTATGCCACACAGGCTCTTGGTGCTATCATTGCACCTTTTATTGTGGGCTTAATAGCTGACAAGTACTTCTCGGCACAGCGCATTTTGGGCGTATTGCATTTGATTGGCGCGGCATTATTATGGTACCAAACTACCGTTATTAGTTTTGATGCTTTTTACCCGGGGATTTTGGCCTATATGATCATTTATATGCCAACGCTTGCCCTGGTTAATTCAGTATCATTTAAACAAATGACAAACCCGAGTAAGGAATTTCCCTGGATCAGGGTTTATGGTACCGGTGGCTGGATAGTTGCCGGGTTGATAATTGGCTGGTTAGGCTGGGAGCAAACCGGAACATTGGTGTTAACATTCAAAATGGCAGCAGTGGCTTCGTTAGTATTAGGACTGTTAAGCTTTTCATTACCTGATACGCCACCTATTAAAAAAGGTCAAAAAACTTCGTTGGGAGATATTATAGGATTGGATTCACTCGGGCTTTTAAAGAACAAATCATACCTGGTGTTTTTCCTGGCCTCGGTAGCTATCTGTATCCCGCTTGCTTTTTATTACAATTTCACCAATCCATTTTTAAACGAAGTGGGTATGAAACGGGCTGCAGGAATTCAAACATTGGGCCAGGTATCAGAATTTGCATTTATGATAGCTATGCCTTTCTTTTTTGTGCGGCTTGGTGTTAAAAAGATGCTGGCTATGGGAATGTTAGCCTGGGCGTTGCGCTATGTTTTCTTCGCATACGGTGACACAGGGAATAATTACTGGATGCTTATAGCCGGTATTGTAATACATGGCGTTTGTTATGACTTCTTCTTTGTAACCGGACAGATATACACTGATAACCTTGCAGGCGACCGCTTTAAAAGTGCTGCGCAGGGATTCATTACCCTGGCAACTTACGGCGTAGGTATGCTGATCGGTTTTACTATTTCGGGACCGATAGTTGATCATTGGCAAACTTCACCAACAACACATAACTGGCAAACTATTTGGTTAATTCCTGGTGGAATAGCTGCTTTGGTGTTAGTGTTATTTCTTTTGTTCTTCCGGGATAAAAATCAAATGGAAACAAAACCCGGACTGGATATTGAAGAACCTGCACCACAAGTTCAAATATAAAAACCTGTTATGCCAATTAATCAAAACCGAAGATCAGCAATCAGGAATATCGTTGCCGGCACTGCTGCAATAACAGCAACCGGTATGTTAACCTCTTTTAAAAAAGAAAATAAAGAGCAAATGATGTCGGATAAACTCAAGGGAAACATTAACCATTCGGTTTCTCCATGGTGTTACCACGAGTTAACGCTTGATCAGCTTTGTGAAGTATCAAAACAAATTGGAATAACGGGAATAGATCTTTGCGGACCAAAAGACTGGCCTACGCTTCAAAAACATGGCATGTATTCGCCTATGTGCAATGGCGCCGAAATTAATTTGACTGATGGTTTTGGCGATACACAATTCCACGATACGCTGGTGAAAAGTTATTCTGAAATGATCCCGATGGTGGCGAAAAACGGCTATACAAACCTGATATGTTTTAGTGGGAGCCGAAGGGGAAAGGATGATGAGGCTGGTTGGAAAAATTGCGTGGAGGGATTGAAAAGACTGATTCCTTTGGCCGAGAAGCACAAAGTAGTTTTATGTATGGAGTTACTGAACAGCAAGATAGATCATAAAGATTATCAATGCAACCATGTGGAATGGGGTGCCGAGCTTGCAAAACGCCTGGGTTCAGAAAGTTTTAAGCTGCTGTTTGATATTTACCACATGCAGATAATGGAAGGCGACATTATCAGGAACATAACAGATTATCACCAATACATTGCTCATTACCATACCGGCGGCATTCCTGGCAGGCATGAGATTGATGATTCACAGGAGTTATATTATCCTGCAGTTATGCGGGCAATAGCAGCCACAGGTTTTAAAGGTTATGTAGGGCAGGAATTTGTTCCAAAAAATACCGACAAGATCGCTTCATTAAAGGCTGCAATCCATATTTGCGATGTTTGATTTTAGTATCAAGTAGTTAGTATCAAGTATCAAGATAGCCAATGTTATAATTTAAATAATAAACCAATTCAATTCAATAAATGTTATGCATCACTTACCAGCCAATACTATTGTACTTGATACTAAGTACTAGCTACTTGATACTAACACAAAAACACTACCTATGACAACAAGAAGAAAATTTTTAACGCAAGCCGGATTAATTTCTGCAGGTATAATGATGGCGCCAAAAGTGTTTTCAGCAAGGCCTGAACATATTGTTGGTTTACAATTATATAGCTTGCGCGATCAGATCCCCAAAGATGTAAAAGGCACTATAGAAAAAGTTGCTGCTGCAGGATACAAAGAAGTTGAAACATTTGGCTATTCAAAGCAACACGGTTTTTGGGGGCTGGATGCAAAAGCATTTAGCGACCTGTTAAAAGCAAATGGCCTTACTACACCAAGCGGACATTTTGGAATGGATGATCTTTTTGTTCATGATAAAACGGACGATCTGGAAGCTTATATCGAAGCAGCCAATGCTACCGGCATGGAATATGTTATTGTTCCCTCTATTAACGGTGAAGTTTTAAAAACTGTTGATCAGTTTAAACAGGTAGCAGAAAAAATGAATAAGGCAGCTGAGCTATGTAAGAAGTCGGGGCTAAAACTCGGTTATCATAACCATAATTTTGAATGGAAACCGGTTGGCGGCACAACATTTTATGATGTGCTGATGAGAGAAACCGACCCTGCATTGGTCCGTATGGAAATGGATATCTATTGGGTGGTACGTGCCGGCCAGGATCCGGTTAAGATATTTAAACAGCATCCCGGCCGTTTTGCCTTATGCCATTTGAAAGATATGGATAAAACGAACCATAACCTTAATACAGAAATTGGCAAAGGTATGATAGATTTTAAGGAGATATTGCAGTATGCAAGAGGAGCGGGTCTGAAACACTTTATTGTTGAGCAGGAAAATTATATCCATATAGATCCTTACATAAGCATCACTGAAAGTGCAGCATATGTTAAAAATATTTTGAAAGTTTAATAGGTCATCGAGTCATTAGTCTGGGATCATTAGTTATTTAAGACCAAATCAATGACTAATAAAATGACACAATGACCAATGATACAAATGACCAATGAATGTGAACTAATTAATCCTAATATATAATGAAATACTCAATTTTATTTACCGCGCTATTGTCCGGTAGTTTTTTTATTGCACAGGCTCAACAGGTACAAACGGCAAAACCTGAAGATACTGAAACATGGGAACCGATCCCCAAAGTGGTTACACCAGGTGCAACTTTCAAAGATGCACCGTCTGATGC
>JAQBOU010000197.1 GCA_028287865.1 Mucilaginibacter sp.
GTGTCTGGCGACAACCTGTATTTATCATGTTTTGACGGTGGCCATGCCTACATATTTACTGCTAAGATAAATGATGCTAAAACCATTAGCGATGGTCGGCTTTACGCAGGTTATTCTGGCGTGGACGAATGGAAAGCGATTAAAAATGCCAACGCCAAACTGCCTGATGCCTATTCACTTACTGCCTTAAAGCCGGGATATAAAAAAATAGATTTCACTTTCAAAGACATTAATGGCAACAAAGTTTCATTAAGCGATGAACGGTTTAAGAACAAGGTAGTGATTGTGCAGATATTAGGCTCCTGGTGCCCAAACTGCATGGACGAAACCAATTATTTGGTAAGCCGGTATTATGATAAATATCATCGAAAAGGAGTAGAAGTCATTGGGTTGGCTTACGAGCGCACCACAGATTTTTCCAAATCGCAAAAAACATTGCAGCAATTAAAAACACATTTTAATGTGCCTTATCCGTTATTAATAACTGGTTTTACCCCGTCAAAAGGTGATCCCGAAAAAAGCCTGCCTATGCTTGCCGACTTTAAAGGATTCCCAACTACTATTATCATTGATAAAAAAGGCGAAGTCCGTAAAATACATACCGGTTTCAGCGGGCCGGGCACCGGCGGTTACTATATCCAGTTTATTAACGAATTTGAGAAGCTAACGGATGAATTATTAGCAGAGAAGTAATATCAGCGCAAACTATTGCAGCTAATCACGCTTCCCGCTCTTCCCATATCATACATAAATGTAAAATAGTTTCAACGGCTTTTTGCATATCCTGAACAGACACCCATTCCTGCTTGCTGTGAAAAGCGTGTTCGCCGGCAAAAATATTGGGGCAAGGCAAACCCATAAATGAAAGCCGGGAACCATCAGTACCGCCCCTGATGCTGCAAAGTTTGGCATCAAGACCGGCGCGTTTTATGGCTTCCATCCCGTATTCAACAATTTTTGGATGCTGATCTAATACACTTTTCATGTTACGGTATTGTGCCTTGATCTGGAGTTCATAAGATGAACCGGGAAAATTCTTCAATACCGTATCCGTAATGCTGCGGATCACATTTGCATGCTCCGCTAATTTCTCATCATTAAAATCGCGGATAATAAAATCAATTGTGGCTGTTTCTACATGCCCTTCCATACCAACAGGATGTACAAACCCCTGCATTCCTTCAGTTCCCTCGGGCGAAAGCTCAAAAGGCAGCGCTGCAATAATTTGACCGGCAATTTTTATAGCGCTTTCCATCTTGCCTTTTGCAAATCCAGGATGGGCGCTTATCCCTCTGATAGTAAGTTTAGCCCCATCGGCTGAAAATGTCTCGTTCTCCATATTTCCGGCACTTTCGCCATCCATGGTATAGGCGGCATAAGCGCCTAGTTTTTTTATGTCGACTTTGTCAACCCCCCGGCCAATTTCTTCATCCGGCGTAAACAATATCCTGATAGCCCCGTGTTTAATTTCCGGGTGATTCATCAATTGGTAACAGGCATCCATAATTTCGGCAACGCCCGCTTTGTTATCGGCTCCAAGTAGTGTCGTTCCGCTGGCCGTAATAATGTCATTACCTATCTGGTTCTTAAGGTCGGGATGTTCAGCGAGTTTAATGATTTGTAGGGGATCATCGGGCAAAATAAGGTCCTCCCCCTGGTAATTTTTATGCAGGATAGGTTTTACCCCGGTACCGCTACAATCGGGCGCGGTATCCATGTGCGAGCAAAAACAAATTACCGGGATATTCTTTTTAACGGTATTTGCGGGTATGGTTGCGTACACATAGCCGTGCTCATCCATATGGGCGTCAAAAATTCCGATTGCTAGCAGTACGCTTACTAATATTTTGCCCAAATCCTTTTGCTTTTCAGTAGACGGAAAGGTGTCAGATTCAGGATCAGATTGTGTATCTATAGTTACGTATTTTAAAAATCTTGTAACAACTGTGAAAGTCAGAGGCGGATTAAAGGTCATTTACTACTGTTCGTAATTTATTTAATTATGATTAAATCATCATCAGGAATAATCCATTGCTTACTGTTAGCATCCGTACAATAGTAGAAATTCATATTATAATTTGATTGTATATACAAGCTGTCCACTGTGAATGGGTTGGTTGACCCCGGAAGCTTGACGTTGCTATCCATCTTTACTTTTGTTCCAATTGGTAAAAGCCTTAAATCCGATGTAGACTTTTTACAAGCACAGATAAAGAATAAGGAAAAAATAAATATCCATTTCATTTTGCAATTTGTTGTGTTTGTTTCAACCCGGTATATTATATGAAACAAAAGTTAATAAAGCACCGGTGCTTTAAGTTTATCAAATCGGCTATTGTTTGATAGCCTTTACCTATTGTTGCTTATCAAAAACAATACCTTCTTGTTACTTACAAGTTCTATTTGCAAAATATTATTAATTTATCAAATTAAAATATAAAAATAGTTAAAATAATATGCTATTGTGTGGTTTTATACCAAAAAATCCTTTTTTTAAAAAAAGAGAAAGTTTTCAATAATTGTTAGCGCGGGGAAATATTAAGACCGAATGTGTAAACTATTTCCCAGAATAAAAGGAGTTAACCATTTCTGTTTATGATCAAGTTTATTATACCCGATTAGCAAGCAACTTCCTTTAAATTGATTTTGCATTAAATTTATTTTAACTGCTCATTCAATATGGTGCTCAAATTCATTTTAGATACTGAATTTGAAGAAAACCCAGGTATTGGCTTTTAGAACAGTGTTAGTAAAAACAGTTTCTCTAAAATCATTTACAACACGTTGTTACCTGGAAGTGAAATTTATCGAACATTTATTTGAGACTCACCGTTTAAGTAACCCAGATATTAATCTGGACTGATTTGAAAAATTATATTTTATTGTTTGTGTTATTAATTACAGCTATTGTCGTAAAAGCACAAGCAGGCTTTAATTATTATGAATTTGGTGTTGGGGCCGGCACAAGCTATGAGCGTGGCTACACCAATATCTCTCATCAAAATGACAACCTTGGTTTTAACGCCAATCTTATTTACAATTTTAACCCCTATGTACCCGTTGAGCTTGAACTTCAAAAGGGTCGTTTATCGGGTGGAGGGATAACTGTTGATAAAGATAAATATGGTCGTCAATATACCAATAATTACCTAGCCGTTTACCTCCATGCCGATGCGCACTTAGGCTCTTTTATTGATTATGGTAATGGCTGGTTTTTAAATACTGTTAAAAACTTTTATTTCGGATCAGGTATAGGGATAATAAAAAACAACAACACGGTACAACGAACTAATGTAATTGCTGCAGACGGACCTTTGTTTTATGTCTTTCCTGGAAAAGATAAAAGTATCAACTACTCAATTTCATTAAGGGCGGGATATGAATTTAAAATATTTGATTCATATGATGAGCCGACCTATGCCATTGATTTGGGATATGTACATAATGTTATTATTGGCGAGGGATTAGACGGCTATAACGATCCCAATTCTAAATTTAAAAACAATGCGCTTGATCAATATCGCCAAATAACAATTGGGTTTAAATACTTTTTTGGCAATACAGTTGCATACAATAAACGGATCCGACGTCGTCAATGGTAACTATAATGAATATAGAAGAACTGCGCGATTATTGCCTTCAAAAGCCCGGTACCACTGAAGGTCTTCCCTTTGGCGAGGATACGCTTGTTTTTAGGGTTGGTGATAAAATATTCCTGCTAATCGGCATTACTAATGCTAACCGGTTTAATGTTAAATGTGACCCGGAACTGGCTGTTGAGCTGCGGGAGCGTTACAGCGAAGTTCAACCGGGCTATCACATGAATAAAAAGCTTTGGAATACCGTTTATATGGACGGCGTATTAAATAAAAAGCAGTTGCACGAAATGATAGACCACTCCTACCGGCTGGTATTTGAAAGCCTTCCAAAAAAAATACAGGAACAAATTATAACCGGTTAATAGTGTAGCGCTAAACTTCAATAACCTTTTGCTGTGGTTGTGTTAATTTGTGCGTTTGGGCAAGCTTGTGGTTCTGTGTCATGGACAAACTGCCATTATAAACAGCGCCATTTTCAACTTGCAAGATTTGTGTCCTTATTTCGCCGGTAACTTTTCCGCTTGCTTTAATTTCGAGAGAATTTACCTGCAGGTTGCCGTTAACTGTACCGTAAACAACCATTTCTTTTGTAATAACATTTCCCTGTATAGATCCCTTCTCTCCTAAAATTAACCCTTCATCAACCATTACATCACCGGTAATTTGACCGTCGATACGGACATAAGCAGGCGCTTTAAGATTGCCATCTAAAATACAGCCTTCGCTGATCAGTGTTGAGATGGATTGAAGATCCAGTGCTACTTTATCTTTTTTTGAAAAAAACGCCATAATTTATCAGTTTAATTATTTAGGGTCAGAAAACTTATCGGGTTTACCGCTTTGCCATTCTTCCGCACTTCATAATGGAGATGGGTGCCTGTTGAACGGCCGGTTGAGCCAACCTCTCCAATTTTTTGACCCACCGTAACTTCCTGGCCTACCCTAACAGTGATGCGCGATAAATGACCATATAAGGTTTCATAATTGTTGGTGTGAGCAATACGGACACAATTGCCATAACCACCATACCATCCCGCAAAAACCACTTTGCCGTTAGCGGTACATTTAGCCTCATCTCCCCTGCGGCCTTTAAAATCTATTCCGGGATGAAACTCTGCATTTGCAGCGTTAAAAGGATCGCTTCTGTATCCAAAGAAAGAGGTTAGCGAGCTTACACGCGGATAGCCCATAGGGGTAAATGCAACCGCATGAACGAGCCTGTCTAAATACTCGTTGTATAGTGAATAAGCTTCCTCATCTGTTAGTTTTGCGGCTTCGGCATTTCCATTTCCGCCAACTGCTTTTGTAGAAAATCCTTTTAAACCCCGCCTCCTTAAATATTCGTTTATTTTTTGAAGCTTCCCTTCAATTGACTGAATATATGGTTGGGCACCGCTGGCTTTTTGAGGCTGAACAACAGGGACAGGTACCGTAATGGTTCCTTTAAGCTTTAAGATCTGGGCTAATAATTGCTTCTTTTCGGCTTCCTGCTGCCGGTTTTGTGAATTGAGATAAATTATTGTTCCGGAAAGCAAGGTGATTACGGTTAAAATACCCAGGACATAATGTTTAAGCCTGCTTATATGCCGGGTTTTTATCTGTAATGTTCTTGACTCCCTGTTTTTGTTGACAATAATTACCGTACTAACATCAGTGGGCTTTGATCTCATCGTTTAAAAAAACTAATTAGGATTTGCAATATAGGGAATAGCCTTAAAGAAACAACATTAAATATAAATAAACTTAGTGTTTCTATAACCTTAAGCGCGGTTATATCTAATTTTATTTTTTAACTTTTCCACATGTCTTAAACGTAAACGGTCAGCAAATTGTTATTTATTTCCGTTTTGGACACTAACAGCGAATGTTTTGTTATTTTTGTTAAGAAATTTAGAAAAAGAAAAGATGTATCCAGAATATTTAGTAGCCCCGATGCGGGAAGACCTTACAAAGGTTGGCTTTGAGGAGTTAAAAGACGCCGAAGCCGTTACCAAAGCTATTGAAAGCGAAGGAACAGTATTTATAATGGTAAATTCTGTTTGTGGTTGTGCCGCAGCTAATGCACGCCCCGCAGCAAGAATCGCTGCACAAAGTGAAAAACATCCTGACAAGCTGGTAACAGTTTTTGCAGGCATGGAAACCGAAGCAGTTAATAAGGCGCGCGCATATATGCTGCCTTATCCTCCATCTTCACCGGCTATGGCTTTATTTAAAGATGGTAAGCTTGTACATATTATTGAGCGCCATCAGATTGAAGGCCGCCCGGCACAAATGATAGCCGATAATCTTATTGGCGCATTTGAGCAATATTGCTAAAGAGTTTTATACCTGTATCAAACCCGGTTTGTACTTACATTCCGGGTTTTTTGTTTTCTCTCCGTATCTTCAATAAACCTGAAAGATAAAATTATCAGCAGTTTAGTTAATAAGTTACACTAAATTGTTAAAACAGGTCATATTATTGTAGCAGTTAAAATTTTAACAAAAGCGCCACTGGTATTTATTTTCAAGCCTGTACAAACTATAAACATGCCTGAAAGGAGTGAAAAGCGGTTTTGCAGGAAACGCAGCAGGGCGTTTAGCCTTATATATAGAAATATCCTGATACAGGCACTTGCTTTGCAAGCACCTGTTCATATGAACCTTTTCATAAAAAACATGGTAAGCAACCGCTGCAAAATGATAGTGCGGTTAGAATTAGAAAAACTTGGACTGCATTGCATGCTTATAGAACTTGGAAAAGTGGAGACTATGGGCACAATTACATCAGAACAGATTGAAAATATACGGGCAGCTTTATTTCCATATGGATTATACCTGATGGACGATAAGAAAAGCATCCTGATAGAAAAAATAAAAAATGTAATTGTTGAGATGGTCCATTATTCGGAAACCCAGTTAAGAACAAATTTTTCTGAATACCTGAGCGAGAAATTGGATCTCGATTATACTTATCTCGCCAATATATTTTCAGAAACCCTGGGAATCACCATTGAGCATTTTATCATTCTTCATAAAATTCAGCGTGTAAAAGAACTGATCGGATACAATGAGCTGAATCTTACCGAAATTTCGTGGAAGCTGCACTATAGCAGCGTAGCCCATTTATCTACCCAATTTAAGAAAGTTACCGGAGTAACGCCTTCCTTTTTTAAACACCTCGAACACAAAAGCTTTATCGGGCTTGAAAATGTGTGAATTATATAACTTATTCCAAAAGTTGTGTAACGTTTACCCTCCCTTCCAGAAGTAGGTTTGTACTTCCTGAATGCTGTTTTTAAAGTGTTCGGGAATATAAAATTCATTGTCACCTAAAATATTTTTATGAAAAAGAAAATTACTTTGACTATGGATACTACGACAAAACTTAAAAACCGTAGTTATTCAAAATTCTACAATACCATGCGGTCAATGGTATTATTGCTGCTTGTATTTACAGCAGCATGTAAAAAGGATAATATGATTGCGGTACAGGGGGTTTGCCCTCTGGTTACTACAGACCCAATGGACAAAGCGGTGGATGTTGCGCTTCCAAAGGTTATTACCGCAACCTTTAATACCAACATGGATCCGGCAACCATCACCAAAACAACATTTATTATAATGCAGGGCACCACCCCGGTATCCGGAACGGTTGCTGCTACAGCTAATGCTGCTGTTTATACTTTTACGCCAACTGTTGCATTATTGCCTTTTACAGTTTATACAGGTACCATTACCACCGGAGCACAGGACAAGTTCCATACCGCATTGGTAAGTAATTACGTATGGACTTTTACCACAATACCGCAGGTAGCAGTAACAGCTAATCCTACAATTGGCGGCACGGTTGCAGGGGGAGGCACATTTGCCCAGGGCTCTGTAGCTACTGTAACAGCAACTCCGGCTGCGGGCTATGCCTTTACAAACTGGACAAACAACGGAGTAGTTGCTTCAACAAGCTCAAGTTATCAGTTTACAATGGCCGGCAACATAACGCTGGTGGCCAACTTTGCACCTGTTGCAGTTGGAAAATTTGCTGTGGTTCTTTCATCACTTCCGGTAGCCGGCGGAACAACCGGTGGGTCGGGTTCTTATAATGCCGGCGCATCAGTAACGGTAACGGCTCTTCCAAATGCAGGGTATACCTTTGTTAACTGGACGAATAACGGTGTAGTAGCATCTGCTAGTCCGGGTTATACTTTCCCGTTAAATGCAAACACAACACTGGTTGCCAACTTCAAGATAATACCGGCATCACAATTTGCGGTAATTTTATCATCAAGCCCTGCTGCAGGCGGAATAACAACCGGCTCGGGAGCTTATGCTTCTGGAAGTTCAGTAACGGTAACGGCAACTGCTAACCCCGGGTTTATATTTACCAACTGGACAGATAACGGTGTAATTGCATCTACAAGCGCCGCTTATACCTTCCCTTTAACTGCAAACCGTACACTGGTTGCAAACTTTGCAAGCACTTATACCATGACAGTTACTGCGGTAAACGGAACTGTTGCAGTAAATCCGCTGCAACCAACTTATAATGCCGGTACTTCGGTAACGCTCACCGCTACACCGAGTCCTGGTTATTCATTTACATCATGGAGTGGTGACGCAACGGGTTCTGTAAACCCATTAACAGTGACAATGAATGCGAATAAAAACATCACCGCAAACTTTACCCTTATCCCGGTTATAGGAATCGGGCCGGGCCAGGTAAATCTTGGAGCTGCCGGCACTTTTGCGGTGTTAACGGAATCAGGAATCTCAACAACTGGTGTTACTTCAATTCAGGGTGATATAGGCGTAAGCCCAATATCTGCTACCGCAATAACCGGGTTTGGATTAATAATGAATTCCAACGGGCAGTCTTCACACACACCTATTGTAACCGGCAATGTTTATGCGGCTGATTACGCTGCTCCAACGCCGGGTAACCTAACCACTGCTATTAACAACATGGAAACGGCGTTCACTACAGAAAACGGTTTAACAGCCCCTGCTCCTATTGTTGACCTGTACGCAGGAGACATCAGCGGCAGAATTTTGCCGCCGGGTTTATACAAATGGAATACAGGACTTTTAATATCAAGCGCTGGCGTAACGCTGTCAGGTGGACCTAATGATACCTGGGTTCTAACAGTGGCACAAGATCTTACTGTAAATAACAGTGCTATTGTTACGCTGATAGGTGGCGCCCAGGCCAAAAACATTGTTTGGGTGGTAGCCGGAAAGGCGACGCTTGGTTCAAGTGTCAATTTTAGCGGAATCTTATTAAGTAAAACCTTGATTTCCCTGAATACCAATACTACAGTAACAGGCAGGTTAATGGCGCAAACAGCGGTTACTTTAAATGCTGACACTATCGTTCTGCCATAATTCACCAACATTTATATTATTCTGTTCATCCCCCTTCGGGGGGATTTACTAAACATAAAATAAACAACAATTAATTTAAAAAAGATATCATATGTTACCCACAAATACAACCATTAAAAAGTTAGCCATCTGTATCCTGATGGTGATGCTTACCGGCGCAGGTGTTAATGCGCAAACTACGCAGCCTACCTGGTGGTATGGCGTATCGGGCGCGGCCAATTTTAATTTCTATGGCGGCACCACCCAAACGCTGAATAATTCATTGATCGTTCCAACTGCTTTTCACAGAGGCCAGGGCGTAAGCCCTTATGGCTCTTTGCTGGTTGAATATCGCCCTGCGGGTGTATTTGGCTTAATGCTAAACGTGGGCTATGATGGACGCGGGGCAAAGTTTAATAATGAAATTGCTCCCTGTGATTGCCCGGCTACTTTAAAAACAAGCGTGAGTTATGCGACGATTGAGCCTAGTTTGCGTTTAAGTGTGCCTGCATCCGGCCTTTACTTTTATGTTGGGCCACGTGTGGGTTTCAACATAAACAAAGATTTTTCTTATACGCAGCTTCATCAGCCAAATACCAATGCCGAATTCAGCAACATACAGAGCACTGTTTTTTCAGGACAGGTAGGTATGGGATATGACATTATGGTTTCATCCGCTGCAAGCACAACAAAGGTTAGCCTTTCACCATTTATCTCTTACCAGCCTTATTTTGGCCAGGAACCACGTACTATAGAAACCTGGACAGTAACTACTATCAGGGCTGGTATAGCACTTAAGTTTGGCAAAGGCCATAAAGCTCCCATTAAGATAGCTGATGCCCCGCTAGTCATTGCTCCGTCGGTGACAGATGTATCATTTTCTGTTGTTGCCCCAGCTGCAGCGCCTTCAATCCACCTGGTAAGTGAAACACTGCCGCTAAATAATTCGGTATTTTTCGATGAAAAATCATCAGAGATCCCTAACCGGTATATAATACTTACCAAAAATCAGGCATCCGGGTTTAATGAAGTACAATTACAAAACGAGCAGTCGGATAACATGACAGGCCGCTCTGCCAGGCAATTAAACATTTATCATAATATCCTGAATATTTTAGGAGATCGTTTAAGAGCCAACCCAAGTGCGACTATCTCATTAATTGGTTCTTCATACAGTGGACCAATGGAAGGTAAAGCACGTGCAGAATCCATCAAAACTTATTTGGTAAATGCATTTGGCATTGATCCGTCCAGGATAACTGTTGTGGGACGCACCAAGCCGGTTATTCCTTCGGATAAGCCGGGTAACACCAAACAGCTTACGCTGGTGCGTGCTGAAGACCGCAGGGTTGATATCGTGAGCTCTTCACCAGAATTATTAGTGGAAGTTGGCGGGGAGATGATCAAACCGGTAATCATTGTTTCCACACAGGGTGATCCGCATGATAACCAGGTTGTGTTTAATGTAGACAGTGCTAAAATGAAGCTGAAATCATGGTCTATAGACGTTACTGATGAAAAGGGAGCCGTTCAGCATTATGGACCTTTCACCAACGATCAGGAATCTATCCGCATGTCATCCATTTTAGGCGATAATAAAGAAGGAACCTACAAAGTAGTAATGCAGGGAGAAACCAATAAAGGCCAAATGATCAAAAAGGAAAGTTCAGTTCATTTGATCCGCCCTGATGAAACCACTCAGAAAGGTTTCCGTTATAGTATTTTGCTTGATTTTGACAAGGCGAATCCTATAGCTTCCTACAATAAATTTTTAACTAATGTTGTAGCACCAGCCATTCCGGATGGGGCAACTGTGAGCATACATGGACATACAGATGTTGTTGGGGAAGAAGCACATAACTTAACACTGTCTCAGCAACGGGCGCTTGATGTTCAGCATATTCTTGAACATGCTTTAGCCAATGCAGGAAAAAATAATGTGAAGTTTGAAACGGTTGGTTTTGGCGAAGATGCAAGCCATGCTCCGTTTGAGAATGAGCTGCCGGAACAGCGTTTTTATAACCGTACTGTTATTATAGATATAGTTGCTGCTAAACAGTAAGTATAAGTAACAGCATTTAAAAAAGAAGAAGCCGTCCCGAAAAGGGCGGCTTCTTCTTTTTAACCTAATTTCGTCCAATCAACCAAAAATCTGGTTCAACACTCCGGCCAGCCTGACGCCGGCCTTTAGTAATTGCTGATTTAATGTAGCAAGATGGGTGAAATTATATTTATAATTCAAGGTATCACCAGGCTTTATTTCGGTGTAGAGTTTATTGGCTATTTGATTGGATTCAAAAAGCCATTGGCTGATAGGAGCCTTTTGCCATTCGTTGCGTTGTGCCAATGTGGTGTGGTTTATTGCTGTGGCATATTCCGTATAGCTCAGCTGCTGAAAATCTATCAGTTGTGAATCCCATACCGAGTGAAGATTAGTTGGGTTATTAAACCAGTTAACTTTAAAATCGTTTCCACCTTTATCATCTGCATGGGCAACGTGCATCGGCTGGTTTACATCTTCGGCAATATGGATCAGCATCCGCAGGTATAACAGCCGGTTTTCTTTACTCAGATCTTTCTTTTTTAGCTCACTGATCAGGAACTGAAGTTTTGTGTAAGCGTCCACGTTGGTATCGTGATTTAAATACTCCTGCATTTCTGCATAAGTATATTCTTTGTCAAAATCGATATAATGCCAGGTTGATAAATAACTAAATGCGGGGTCTGATTTTATAAAGTCGGCCCAGTTACTGGTCATAGCGATTGATTCGTTCCCTAAAATTTCTTCGATGGCTTTTCGGGCTTTTGGCGTTAAATAAGAACTGGCAATTTGCCCGCAAATCCGGTGCCCCTGGGCGCCCCAGGCCATAGATTGCAGCGGGGCATAAAATGCTGCGATAACAATGATGAGGGTTTTAAAAAGCTTGGTTTTCATGCTACAGTGGTTTGGGATGGCAGGTTGTCTTCTTAATTAAATGTGCATTTATAGGGATAACATTTGTTGTGCTTGCAAATTCTGCAAGGGAATCTGTTTTTTTGCTCACTTTAAAAAGCTCTTCATAATCGCCGGAACGAAAACAGCCCTTATCATCTTTGATGGTCATATCTGCATTACAAAACTGGCCTTTTAAATGCAGTGTATCATGCCTTTGCTCGTAAGTGCCCCTGCAATACTCCGTCCAGTGTCCCGAACGCATACAGGTATCAGGCCCGGTGTTAACCTTGCTGAAAGAATTAATCGACACAAAAAATGAATCGCAGCTAAATTTAAGATGATATAAGGAATAATTTACTAATAATTTTTGTTTTGGGATGGAATCCTGTTGCCATTCGCCCTGCAGGTAACCTTCACCGGGAGTTTGTATATTTGGATTGATGTGACATCCGCTGAAAGCGAAAAGCAAAAAGCTTAAAGCTGAGGTAAAAGCTAAAAGGCGAAAGCTGAAAGATTTTTGCATGCGGTAAGTTGCTTTAACCCCTCTCCTTTGGAGAGGGGTTGGAGGTTGAGGCCGGTTCGTTTTATTTTAAACTGCCAATCATATCTTCGGGTCGTACCCATTGGTCAAACTGCTCATTTGTTAACAAGCCAAGACCCAATGCTGCCTCGCGCAGGGAAAGATTTTCTTTTAATGCTTTCTTGGCAATCTTAGCTGCATTTTCATAACCGATATGCGGATTTAATGCTGTAACCAGCATCAGTGAATTCTCCAGGTGTTTTTTTATGCCTTGGTAGTTTGGCTCAATACCGGCCGCACAATGATCAGTAAATGAAGTACACGCATCGCCAATTAAACGTGCCGACTGTAAAAAGTTGGCGGCCATAACCGGTTTAAATACATTGAGTTCGTAATGCCCGTTAGCGCCGCCAATAGAAATAGTTACATCATTACCCATAACCTGTGCTGCCACCATAGTAACAGCTTCATTTTGGGTTGGATTAACCTTGCCCGGCATAATAGATGATCCTGGTTCGTTATCAGGAATATGGATCTCCCCGATTCCGGATCGCGGGCCAGACGCCAGCATGCGAATATCATTGGCAATCTTCATCAACGAAACGGCAATTTGCTTCAGTGCGCCGTGGCTTTCAACAATGGCGTCGTGTGCTGCCAGGGCTTCAAACTTGTTATCAGCAGTGCGGAAAGGTAAGCCGGTAAATTTTGCGATATATTCAGCCACCTTTACATCGTAGCCTTTTGGAGTGTTGATGCCGGTACCAACGGCTGTGCCGCCCAATGCCAGTTCAGACAAATGGTCGAGGGTGTTTTTTAATGCCTTCAATCCGTGGTCCAGTTGAGAAACATAGCCCGAAAACTCCTGTCCTAAGGTAAGCGGAGTAGCATCCATCAGGTGGGTGCGGCCAATTTTAACCACGCTTTTAAATGCTTCGGATTTTGCCTTAAGCGTATCCCGCAGTTTTTCGACACCGGGAATAGTAACATCCATCACCATTTTATAAGCGGCAATATGCATGGCAGTAGGGTAAGTATCGTTGGATGACTGTGACTTATTTACATCATCATTGGGGTGGATAAATGTTTTGCCTTCACCTAATTTATTGCCTTGTAAAACATGTGCACGGTTAGCAACCACTTCATTAACGTTCATGTTTGATTGTGTGCCCGAACCGGTTTGCCATATCACCAGCGGAAATTCGGCCGATAAATTACCTTCCAGTATTTCATCGCAAACTTGCGCAATCTGATCGCGTTTTTCAGCAGGCAAAACACCGCAATCGGTGTTAGTATAGGCAGCCGCTTTTTTGAGATAGGCAAAAGCAGCAATGATCTCCTTCGGCATAGAAGCTTCGGGGCCTATTTTAAAGTTATTGCGTGATCGTTCGGTTTGTGCTCCCCAATATTTATCGGCAGGTACCTGTACCTCGCCCATGGTATCGTGCTCAGTTCTAAAACTCATGGAAATTTTATTTTTTTTGCTGGGCAAAGTTAGGATTTTATATGCTTTCGCACCAGTTGCTATAAAATTAATACAATAAAAAGGTAGTGTTATTAGTTGACGATTCCTTAGTCTCCACGTTAATAATTTATATTTTTGATAGGTGTTAGGCTAACAAATTTAACCCCGAACAAGTATTCCGTAAATAATATAATTGATTTGGAAGTAAATACATTTTCATACTGGGAACGTACCGCATTTATTGATAATGCCGATGTTATTATAATAGGCAGCGGCCTGGTAGGGCTCAACGCTGCGCTGCATATAAAAAAGATGCAACCAGCTTTAAAAGTGCTGGTTTTGGAGCGTGGATTTCTGCCGACAGGAGCAAGTACAAAAAATGCAGGTTTCGCTTGTTTCGGCACTGTGTCAGAGCAGCTTGCAGCGTTAACCCACTCATCCGAAGAAGAAGTTTTGCGTTTGGTTGATTATAAATGGCGGGGCCTTCAAAAGCTGAGGCATAATTTAGGCGACGCCAATATTGAGTATCAGCAGCATGGCGGCTATGAGTTATTTATGGATAATGAAACGGATAGCGCCGATTATTGCATAGACCGGATAGCATATCTGAATAATTTATTAAAAGGAGTTATCGGGCAGTCGGGCATTTATTCAGCAGCTAATGCCAAAATAACAGAGTTCGGCTTTAATAATATAAACCGGATGATCTATAATCCTTATGAGGGCCAGATCCATACCGGGAAAATGATGCGTGCTTTATTAAATAAGGTATATGAAGCGGGTATTTTGGTTTTGAATAATTGTGAGATAACAGAAATTAAAAATGAAAGAAGCCACATCGATCTGCTTACATCGCAGGGGAATTTTAAAGCCGGTAAAATAATACTGGCAACCAACGCCTTTGCAAGGCAGTTATTTCCCGAACTGAAAGTGATACCCGGCAGGGGCCAGGTACTGGTAACAAAACCGATTGAAGGGCTAAAACTAAAAGGAACCTATCATTTTAATGAAGGTTATTATTACTTCCGTAATATAGATGGGCGGGTATTATTCGGAGGCGGACGGAACCTTGATTTTAAAACAGAAGAGACCTGGCAATTTGGCCACACGGATGCAGTTAAAAATAAACTAACCACTTATTTAAAGGAAATTATTTTACCCGGGCAAAATTTTGAGATTGATTACTGGTGGAGCGGTATTATGGGTTTTGGCGAAGCTATCAGTCCGATCGTTAAAGAAGTTGAGCCAAATATATTTTGCGCGGTAAGATGCAACGGTATGGGTGTGGCCATGGGGACTTTGGTAGGAGAAGAAGTAGCGGAGCTGGCTTTGGCTGGTGCCTAAATCAGACTTAAGAAGTTTGAAAAACTTCGTAAGTCTCTGCTTAACTAATTCACTCTTGTCAATATAAAAGTATTTTGATCGGTTGAGTAACCGCTGCAATAAATCAGGCAATCCTTTTCAGACATTGTTCCGGTTATATTGTCGGTTGTAAAATTAAATACACCTTGCAGTGTTTGGTTCTGATCCATTGAAAATTTGCTGCCGGTAACAATACCCACAAAATCCTGTGGAAAAGTGAGCGGCGGTGCTCCCAAACCACAATTGCTTCCTATTAAAGTTTGTGCGCTGTACGACACCAGGTTCCAGGTAACGCTTATGGAATTATCGCCGGTGGCGGTTATCTGCCAGTTTACCTTCATTTTAAAAGAGCTATACCGCGAGTAGCCGCCGCAACCATCGCTGCTATAGTAAAAAGTTACAGGATTGGGGGTTGTCCAGTTACCGGCCATTTGGCGTGCAACGGTTAACGGAACCGGAGAACCGCTTTTTTTACAAGTGCAGAACATAACAGGTATCAACAGGATATAAACCAGCTTTTTCATGCTATCAGGATTACTTGTATAAATATACCTGTAAACTAAAGCAGCATCAAGGTACCCAAAAAGGGACTGCATGGAGATGTTGAAGATAAAATTTAATTGACAAGAATAAAGTCGTAGGTTCGGCTATATTAAAAAAACAAAATGAATATCGACGATATAATCGCTTTCCTTCCCAATTTGGACAATAATGAAAGGAATAAACTTCAAAACGCACTGTTTGAGCTGCAAAGCGATTTAGACCTGAAAGAAGCTATACAGGAAGGGCTTGAAGACAAAAAGAATGGCCGCGTAAGTTCGCATGAAGCAATAATGGCAGAAATAAAAGCGCAGTACGACACCAAAAACGATTGATTGGGTTTATGCAATTAAAACAATTCTACCAGCCGCTCCAAAGCCATACCCCTTGATCCTTTTATAAGTATAGTTGAGCTTTTGACAGGATTGGCCTTTAAACCGTTAATTGCATCTTCGGCAGTTAAATAGAATATGGGTTTTTTGACCATGGTCCATCGTCCATCGTCCATGGTCGAGCCAGTGGCGTTGAACTCCTTCCCGATAAAAATCCGCTCATCAACCGGGGTATCCATCGCTTTTTTTATAACGGCTTCATGTTCGGCGGCAGCTTCTGATCCCATTTCAAACATATCACCCAGGATCAGCACTTTCCGGTTTGCATCAAGTTTGCCAATGTTTTCGATAGCTACAAACATGCTGCTGGGGTTGGCGTTATAATAATCGCAAATAAGGGTGTTTGTCGCCGTCTTTACAATTTGCGAGCGGTTGTTTTTAGGCTGATAGCCTTCAACTCCCATATTGATCTCATCATCTGGTAAATTAAAATACACACCGATACAAATGGCGGCAAGGATATTATCAAGGTTATACGCACCTGTTAACTGGGTTTTTACAGTATGATTTTTACCGGTATTGTTGTTTGTCCAGGATAAAGTCAGCAAGGGTGAATTTTCCGTTATTATTCCGCTTACGAGGTTGTTTTCACCGCTGTTGCCATAATAAACAACATTTTTTAAATCCCTGGCATTTTTCATTTCTAAAAGAACCGCATTATCGCTATTGATAAATGCAACTCCCTGTGAAGCCTGGCTTTCGGCCTTTAACAAAAAATCATATAACTCGCCCTTCCCTTTTTTCACGCCTTCAATACCGCCAAATCCTTCTAAATGGGCCTTGCCAATATTGGTGATAAGTCCGTGGCTTGGCTGGGCGATGCTGCAAAGCAGTTCAATTTCTTTCTGGTGATTGGCGCCCATTTCTATCACCGCCATTTGGTGTGAATTGTTGATGGTTAAAATGGTAAGTGGAACGCCTATATGGTTATTTAAGTTACCCTGAGTGGCCTGTGTTTTAAAGTGCTGTGATAAAACAGCATTGATCAGCTCTTTAGTGGTGGTTTTACCGTTAGTTCCGGTAAGGCCGACAATAGGGATGGTTAGTTGCCTCCGGTGGTAGCGGGCCAGATCCTGCAACGCGGTTAAAACATCCTCCACCAAAATATATTGCTCATTAAACTGGTAAGCGGGATCATCAATTATGGCATAAGCCGCCCCTGCCTCAATGGCTTGTTTGGCAAAGGTATTGGCATCAAATTTATCTCCCTTTAAGGCAAAAAACAAACTGTTTTCAGCAATCTTCCGGGTGTCGGTGCTGATCAGCGGATGCTGAAGAAAAAGATTGTAAATGTGTTCTGTTGTCATTGTTTTGAATACACCTTTTTATTATTAACCATTACATCTTCGCCACTTGTAATTATAAGGCATGAAGCAATTCCCTTTGTACAGTTCGTATGCAAATTCTATACCTTGTTTGCCGGCTCCATATAGCATGCGATTGCTTCGTACCTCGCAATGACAATTTGGTATAGTGTCTCGTAATGGCAAGTTGCCCTGTTCGTCTTCATGGGCTATATCGCCCTTTCCTTCCGCATCCACGCCAACACCGCTTTTATTTCGCCATAGCTCACGTCCTCGCCTAAAACTTCTTTTAGCGAACCCAGCTTTTCATCTCCATAGCTTTCAACCGCATCTTTTATCAATTGTTTCTTTTCATCACTCACCAGTTCCTTTATATCTATTGTGCCGTTGTAAATATATAAACTTAAATGCCCCTCAATGGTGGCGGAGGTTAAACCGCGCAGTGCGGCAATTTCAGCAACGGTTTTGTTTTCCTTATATAAGGTATAGGTTTCCAGTGCGGTGTCTGACGGCCGGGTGGCTTTTGCCGTACCAGCTGTTTTTGCTGCGCGTTCGCGTTTAGGGACTTTTTGTTTTATTTTGGATGATAAGCCATTCTTTGCACAATAGCTTTTAACCGGCAATAAAAATTCACGGCCGTAACGGGCCAGTTTAATATCGCCAAAACCGGAAATAAGCCGCATTTCATCCAGGCTCTGCGGCAAGTAAGTAGCAATCTCTTGCAAAGTAGCATCAGAAAGGATCACATACGGAGGCACGTTTTCGTGCTGTGCAATATCCCGACGGATGTTTTTTAGCTCATTGAACAATGCAGTTTCAAATGGCAATGCCGCTGCCGGTTGGTGCTCTTCAGTTCTTTCAAATTCAATCAGCTCTACTTTTTCCAGGCCTTTTAAAACGGCATCGCTTTTTGGAGTCAGCTTTAAAACGGGGTAGGCATCATCCGTAACCTGCAAATAGCCCAATGCGGTTAATTCACGGAGGTAACGGAACCAGTCGGCTTTACTGATATCGGCGCCTATGCCGTATGTTTTAAGTTGTTTGTGCTCCTCCCTTATCTTTTCGTTTTTTGATCCCCGCAGCAAATCAATCACATAGGTATAGCCAAAACGCTCTTTAAGTCGCGCTACTGCCGATAGCGCTTTTTGCGCGATCAGCGTACCATCAAACTTTTTAAATTCTGTTAAACAAAAGTCGCAGGAACCACAATTAGGTGGAAAATTCTCATCAAAATACTTGAGCAAAAACTGCCGGCGACAGGCATGAAGCTGGCAATAGTGCACCATATCATTCAGCTTGTTCAGCATAATGCGGCTTTGCTCCGGGTTATCTTCAATCATGGCAAACTGCTTCAGCTTGTTGGCATCGCCTGGCGAGTAAAGCAGCAGGGCGTCAGATGGCAGTCCATCCCTGCCCGCCCTGCCGGTTTCCTGGTAATAGCCTTCAATGTTTTTGGGCATATCAACATGAACCACATAGCGTACGTTTGATTTATTGATCCCCATGCCAAAAGCAATGGTAGCCACAATGATCCGTACTTCATCCCGCAAAAAAGCCTCCTGTGTACGGGCTTTAAGCGCATTATCCAACCCGGCATGATAGGCTTCCGCTAAAAAACCTTCCTCTTTTAAGTTTGCCGCCAGTGACTCTGTAGATTTTCGTGAAAGACAGTAAATAATGCCTGATTCCTCTTTCCGGTCATCCAGGAAATCGAGCAGCTGGCTAAAGCTGTTCTTTTTAGGAATAACCCGGTAGGTGATGTTGGCCCGGTTAAATGAAGAGATAAATATGGCAGGGTCTTTAA
>JAQBOU010000227.1 GCA_028287865.1 Mucilaginibacter sp.
TAGTGTTAGTAAGGAGCTTTCAGGCCTGTGATCCCAATAGGATTCGAACCTATGACCTATAGATTAGAAATCTGTTGCTCTATCCAGCTGAGCTATGGGACCATCTGCGTTTTTCGCGGTGCAAAGATGCAAAAATCTGCTTAAAATGTCAAATATTACCCCATAAAAGCGAACTCCCGGCTTAACCGGGAGTTCGCTTTCTAATTCTTTTCGCTATTGCCCCTCTTTTTCGTCCAGGCTTTCATACCCTACAACAAGTATGGCTTCCTCTTTTTACCTGGAAGCTTGCCGTGCGGTTTGCCCTGCGGTTTAGTTACATCCCCACCATTGTTCATTCCCCCGGAATTTTGTAATTGACTGTTTGTTTGAAAGCGGAGACTATCAGCGTCGCTCTCAATCCTGTTATCTTTATTTGTCATGGCTTTAATGTTTAATTGGTTAACACAAAAACAAACAGACAGTTTGTTGGTTTCGTGATTTATTAATATTTAACTTTTCACTGACAATTGTTGATCACCAGCATCGTATCCCTTAATATTTTAACCATATTCTAACGCTGCCGGGCATATCAGGAGTTTACATCATTTAACTTTATCTCGACCCGGCGATTTTTTTGACGACCTGTTGTGGTTTTATTTGATGCTGCCGGAATGGTGCTACCAAATGCAACAGAAACAATTTTATCTTCCGGAACCCCTTTTTTAACCAGGTATAATTTCACGGCATCAGCCCTTTTTTGCGATAAAACCCAATTACCTTTAAAAGTGCCAACTGCGTCGGCATGGCCTCTTAGCCCTACCGCATAATTTTTATCAATTATTAGTTTAGCAAGCTCATCTAATCTGTCATAATAATTATCCCGGATAGCTGACCTGGCAAAATCATATTCCACGTTCTTCTTTAACTCAGCAACAGAATATGACCTTGCGGAGCGTAAAATCTTCCTTGATGGAGAATAGGTTGCTGCATTGCTGTTTATACTTAATGATAAAAACAACAAAATGCATAGTAAAGTGGTACATGTTTTAGTTTTCATAGTTTTTTATTTAATTTATAATTATTTATTGATCTTTTTAGATAATAATTTAACATATAAGAAAATTAAAAGTTTCACCTATTCCTTACACCAGAGAGGAATATCGGGTGAAGAATGTGATTATTATTATTCAAAAGTTATCCCGGTGATTTTTGGGTGAGATAAAAAAATTGAATTGGATAGTTCTCTTGATAAAAAGATACTGAGCATCTTTCATCAAAAATAATTTTGATATATTCGTGTATTAAATCATTATGATGAAAATTGGAAAAACACCGTTAATCTCAATAGCCTTGTTATTTGTCTGCTATTACAGTTTGCACTAAAACGGGTGATGGGTGCTGCACAATTGGCTTACTATTCGCCATTTTTTGACGGGGTGCTTGCTGGCGTTGTATTTGCTTACGTACTATATAATGCCAATATTTATATTACTGCCCGGAGAAATAACAGGAGAGAACAGGTAAGTAACCAATAATTTAATAGTGTGAATTGAGTTTATTGTTTAACGGAAGGGTAATAATGAACCTGGTACCTTTTCCAGGTTCACTTTCAATAGCTATTAGTCCGTTTAGTGCCTCAACATGACTTTTCACCAGGAATAAGCCTAATCCTTTTCCTTCAATATCAGAATTAAATCGTTTATATGGTTTAAAGATATCGTCTTTATGCTTACACAAATCAATTCCAAGTCCATTATCTGATAAATATATCTTTAACGAATCAGGCTGATTTTGAATGCTGATCTTTATCTCCGGAGGCTGTTCTGACCTGTATTTTATGGCATTGCTTACCAGGTTGTAAAAAACACTGTACAGATAAGCTTTGTGAGAAAATAAAAATGTTGATCCGGTTGGCAGGTGGATTTTTGCACCAGAATAGGCTATGCTTTCTTTAAGATCAGTACTAACATTGTTCAATATCTCGCCGAGGTCAATATTTTCTTTTGTTATTTCCACAGAGCCATCGGTAACAGACAGAATTTTACTTAGATCCCTGATTACATCATCAAGTCTGTGAATGGCATTTTTTAATCCTATAGTACACTGTGTTACTGTTTCAGGATCGTCCTTATCCAGTTCTAAAAGGTTAGCGATCCCCATAATATTTGCAACCGGCGAACGCAGATTATGCGAAACCACATAGCCAAATTGCTGGAGTTCTTTATTGCGCTTATAAAGATCATCAGCGAATAGTTTTAATTCGGCTTCGGCTTGTTTCTGCTCGGTTATATTTGTATGTATGGATATCCGACGTTCGAGTTTTTTGTTTTTATCTAATACGGGCGTTACTTCTACCAAATTCCAATAACTTGTCCCATCTTTTCGATAACATTTTATTTCTGCGGCATAAGGCAATCCCTTACTTAATTGTTCAAGCATTTTCTGCTTCCTGCCAGAATCAGGGTTTGAGCGCAGCAAATCACCCGGATATTTCCCGACGGCCTCATTTAGAGAGAATCCGCTCATTTGAGAAAAGCCATTATTAACCCATTCAATAATTCCTGATATTCCTTCAGCAATTACAACCCCGTTAGTTGCCTTATCGGCAACAATTGATAGCTTTTTAAGATCTTCCTGAAGAGATACCCGATCGGTGATATCTTTAACAACTCCATATACTTCAATAATTTCCCCATCGTGAGCTACCGGTATTAGTGTAAGATTTACATGAAGACAGGTACCGGTTGCGGTATGCATTTGCACATCAAAGGTTTCAGCTTCACCATGCTTACGTGCCTTATGAAACATCTGAAAAACCTTTCTTCTATAGGAGGAAAGGAAGAAATTAATAAGTGGTTTTCCCTTAACATCATTTAATGTATAGCCAAAACCCTGCGTTAATTTTGCGTTTATCGTATCAACGGTTCCGTCAATATTCATGTGGACAATACCAAACGGATGCTTAGCAAAGAAATTTGAATGGGACGAGGTAATTTTATTGCGGATTATATTTGCTTCCACAACGTCTGTGATATCTTTTGAATTAAGTAAAAATCCATTTATATCATTATTGTCAAGCATACAGGTAGCCAAAGACTCCACCCATTTATAACTGCCATTTTTTAGCCTGAACCGGTAAGGTTTAAGTATTATGGTTTCATTGGGTGCCAGTTTTCGCAATTGGTTTAACATACCAGGCAAATCATCTTTATGAATATAATCCCAAAGATTAGTTCCTTCAAGCTCTATAGTAGTATATCCTGATAAATTTTTTACGGCATTTCCTAAATATTGGTAGTTACCGTACTTATCTATAATAGAGTGATATTTCAGTACGTACTCACCAATCGTTTCGCATAAATTCTTGTTATCTGTTACCATCTAAATGCAACCTCATTACCTTTTTACGTTGTAAATACAAAAAGGTTAACTATTAAAGAAACATTCAGCTTAAAAATTACTTATAACAATTGTTCATTAATGGTTCAAATCTTTTTAAAAGCATTCAGATAATATCATTTGAGGCTCATTTAAATTTTCGCTTTATCAAAAAAAAGATTCACCACCACAAACAAAATTTGGTAGATAAATATTTGCTAAATATTACATATAATTGCATTCTATTATAAACCATTTGCTGATTTAAGCAAATAAATTTATATGTAAATTAAACATTTAATAATATAAGAGAGATTTATTCATTGGGATATTTAGTGGCAACCTACCGGTTTCCCTAAAAAACAAGACACGCTATTTATTAAAGAGCAGATTTTTACTTTTTAAAACTATAAAGTGTTTTATTTACAATAAGTAAATCATACTTTTATCAGATTTTTTTTAAATAAATTTTTATGATCATAATTGCTGACGGTGGCTCAACTAAAACAAACTGGTGTCTGGTTACCGAAGAGGGTAAAAAAGTATACTTCAATACAGAAGGTTATAACCCGTATTTTTCAGGCACCGAATATATTATCCAGTCGTTAAGAGATAGCTTGCCAACGGATCTGGAAAAAGACGAAATAACCGAAGTAAACTATTACGGCGCCGGATGTTCAACACCCGAAATGCGTAAAATTGTTGAAGAGGCAATGAAAGTGGTGTTTAACAAAGCAAAAATTTATATAGGTCATGATCTTTTGGCTGCGGCCAGAGCCCTGTTGGGTAACAAAGAAGGCTTTGCAGCCATACTGGGCACCGGAACAAATACTTGTATCTATGATGGCAAAGAAGTTATAAATAATATTGATTCCGGAGCTTATATATTAGGCGATGAAGGCAGCGGCTGTTACATTGGTAAAAAACTGCTGGTTGATTATTTAAGAGGATACATGCCTGAAGCGGTACGTAAAAACTTTTGGGATACCTTTAAACTTACTCCTGATGATGTAAATGAGCAGGTTTACACCCAACCCCGTGCCAATCGTTTTTGTGCAAGCTTTAGTAAATTTGTATATGATAATAATGTACACATCGAGTACTCACGCAACCTGGTACGCACCTCTTTTGAGGATTTTTTCCGTAACCTGGTTACTCACTATCCTGATTATCAAAAGTACACCTTCAATTGTATAGGTTCGGTGGGTTATAATTTCAGAAATGTATTGGAGGAAGTAGTTACCGAAAACGGAATGGTAGTAGGCAACATCATCCGTTCGCCTATTGATAATTTAGTGAAGTTTCATTTGGAACTTGCCCCTTCTCAAATATAGAAGCAATGCCTGAATTGAAAAAGCCTGAAAGATTTGAGATCTTTTCAGGCTTTTTCAATTCTTAACTCTTAACTTCTGGCTTTTAATTTTGTGCTTCTCATCTCACTTGTCTATATTCATGTCATTATGAAATATCTTGGCATACTTGCGGCGGTCGAATTTATATAGTTTGGCGGCGCGATATGACACCCCTTTCTGCTTTTCGTCGAGCTCTTTCAAAAAGCCATAACTCAGCATTTTTTTCCTGAAATTTCTTTTATCCAGCTTTTTATTTTCAACAGCCTCATAAAGCGACTGCAGTTGGGTAAGTGTAAACTTCTCGGGCAATAACTCAAATGCTATAGGCTGATAATGAAGCCGCCTGCGAATTTTGTTAAACGCGGTTTTAAATATCTCGGAGTGGTCAAATGCAAGTTTCGGCAATTCATTAACCGGGTGCCAAAAAGCTTTACGGGCATATTGGGTAATAGGCCTCAGTTCTTTTTGTCCGTTTATCCGTATCAGCGCATAATAGGCAACCGTTATTACCCGGCCTTGCGGGTGCCGGTTAACCTCGCCAAAAGTATGAAATTGCTGCATATGCATATCGCGCAATCCGGTTAGCTCGTATAATATACGTTCGGCGGCATCGTCAATACTCTCATCCTGCTCAACAATATAACCGGGCAATGCAAGCCAGTCTTTAAAAGGCTCCTCATTGCGTTCAATTAATAATATTTTGAGCTCTCCGGCCTCAAATCCAAATATTACACAGTCGATGGAAAATACCGAATCAAATGTAGGCAGCTTTATTTCCAATCTTCGATAGTTTTTAGGTTAATAAATTTATTTTTTATGGTTAAGCGCTAATGTAAAAAAAAAAAAATTAAATTTAATGGTGTAATTTTCACACACTATCTTCGTGGCTATAAAATTACCATGTAAAAATGCATAAAATTTCAAAACTGGCAGTTCTTACATCAGGTGGCGATGCACCGGGTATGAACCCCTGTATCCGGTCTGTTGTTAGAACGGCTATATACAATGGACTGAGTGTAGTAGGCATCAGGCGTGGTTACCAGGGGCTTATTGAAGACGATATGTACGAAATGGGCACCCGTTCTGTTAGCAATATCTTAAATTTAGGCGGCACTATTTTAAAAACAGCCCGCTGTTTGCCTTTCCGTACTGACGAAGGAATGGAGACTGCTTATCAAAATTTAAAAAAACAAGAAATAGATGCACTTGTAGTAATTGGCGGCGACGGCACATTTACGGGTGCCCTGCGTTTTTCAAAAAAATACCCTGATATAGCAGTTTTAGGCGTGCCGGGCACTATTGATAATGACCTTTACGGCTCAACCTACACACTGGGCTTTGATACCGCCACCAACACAGTAATTGAAGCTATTGATAAAATACGTGATACCGCAGATGCGCACGACCGTTTATTTTTTGTGGAAGTAATGGGCCGTGATTCAGGGGCTATTGCCTTGCGTGCGGGGATATCCTGCGGCGCTGAAGCTATTTTATTACCTGAAAAAACTACAGCGATTGATGACCTGATAGAGAACCTGAAAAATGGGCAGCTAAATAAAAAATCATCAAGCATAGTAATTGTAGCCGAAGGCGATAAAAACGGGGGTGCTTATGATATAGCCAAAAAGGTGCAAAAGGAAGTAAAGCTTTACGATGTGAAAGTTACTATATTAGGCCACTTACAGCGCGGCGGCAGCCCATCGGCATTTGACAGGATATTGGGAAGCCGCCTGGGATATGCTGCTGTAAACGCTTTAATAAAAGGAGAAACACAAATGATGGTGGGCCTTGAAGCTAATCATATCAAATTAACAAACCTTGAAGAAGCACTTAATCAACACGAATTTAAACTGGAAGAAGATTTGATGCAGATGGCTGAAATACTATCTATCTAAATAATGATTGCAGTTGTATATAGCGGATCAAACTATGCCGACTGGAGGCTGACTGATAAAGACAGAATTGTAGCTTCCTTTAAAACAAACGGTATAAATCCATATTTTAACGATGAAAAGCACATTATTCAACTGCTGAATAAAAACATAAATCTTATACACCATGCCGAAGAAATAAAACGCATTTATTTTTTTGGCGCCGGCTCATCATCCACAGAGCTTAAGGGCATTGTTCACAATGCCCTCTCAGCATTTTTTAAATTTGGGAAAGTAACCGTTGAGCATGATATAACCGGTGCGGCAATTGCATGCTGTAAAAATTCGCCGGGTATAATAAGTATAATCGGCAGCGGCTCAAATGCTGGTTGGTACGATGGAAGAAAAGTAAAACCAAATAATTATGGTCTCGGTTATATTTTAGCTGACGAAGGATCGGGCAACTGGCTTGGCAAGCAACTAATAAAAGGTTTTATGAACGAGAAATTGCCAGAAAACATTTATAAAAAATTTGTTCAGCGATATGATTTTGACCGTAAAACTTTACTGGAAAAAGTTTACAGGCAAAAGCAGCCCGCAATTTTTTTAAGCTCGTTTACAGAGTTTTATGCCGATAATAAAGATGATAATTATTTAAAAAACATCATTAAAACCGGCTTTGATCTGTTAATCAAAACATATTTATTACCCTTGCATGATGAACATCCCGAAGCTTTATTGTATTTTGCGGGCTCTGTTGCAGCGGGCTTTCAAAACCATTTGTATGAAGCCGCTGCCGATGCAAACCTTAAAATTGCGAATATCATTAAAGAACCCATAAACAATTTATTAACGTATTATTCAAGTAAAAATTAAAAAATCATGAAAATAGGAATTAACGG
>JAQBOU010000234.1 GCA_028287865.1 Mucilaginibacter sp.
AGGTTAGTGAATCTATCGTAAGAGATATTGAATTAGTATTTGAAAAAGGTGAGTTAGTTGGTATAGACAACGAAAAGTTTGACCATCCCGCCAAAGCGATACAAGCTTTACAGGCTATAGCTCAGCCTTATGGCATTGGGCGCGATATTCATGTCGGCGATACTATAATTGGCATTAAAGGGCGGGTAGGCTTTGAAGCCGCGGCTCCTATGATCATTATCAAAGCGCATCATACATTAGAAAAACATGTATTAACAAAATGGCAGCTTACCTGGAAAGATCAGCTTTCCTCGTTTTATGGTAACTGGTTGCATGAAGGTCAATTTCACGATCCAATTATGCGTAATATGGAAGCCTTTTTAACAGATACGCAGAAAAATGTAAGTGGTAAAGTGTTTGTTCAACTGCATCCATATCGTTTCCAGGTTGTAGGTATTGAGTCGGATCACGATCTGATGTCGAACAAATTTGGCAGTTATGGCGAAATGAATAATTCATGGAGCGGTGAAGATGTAAAAGGGTTCTCCAAAATATTTGGCAACCAGGTAATGATCTATCATAAAGTTAACCCCCCGGCCCCTGAAGGAGGAGTTTAAATAGTTTAATTAATGGAAAACATGCAAGCACAAAATACAATACAAACTAAAACCCCTCTCTCCTCAGGGGGCCGGGGGCGTGTTTTAGCAGGCATTATAGGCGGCGCGGGGTATACCGGCGGCGAAATGCTGCGCATCCTGATTAATCACCCTGATGTTGAGATTGCATTTGTACATAGCACCAGCAATGCAAACAGGCATGTTTACGAAGTGCATACAGACCTATTTGGCGATACCGATCTTAAATTTGCTGCCGAATTAGCCTATAATATTGATGTGCTTTTTCTTTGTCTTGGACATGGCGATGCCAAAAAGTTCCTGGAAGCTAATCCAATTCCCGACAATATAAAGATCATTGACCTTAGCCAGGACTTTAGGTTAAATCAAAATTCAAAATTCAAAAGTAAAAGCTTTGTGTATGGTTTACCGGAGTTAAACCGGGAGGCTATTAAACAAGCTGGTAATATTGCTAACCCGGGATGTTTTGCAACCTGCCTGCAATTGGGCTTACTTCCGCTCGCTGCCAAAGGTTTATTGAACAACGAAGTTCACATTACGGCTACTACCGGTTCTACCGGTGCCGGACAAAGCTTAAGCCCTACCACACATTTTACCTGGCGCAATGATAACCTTTCTGTTTACAAGGCATTTGAGCACCAGCATTTAAATGAAATAGGCCAATCTTTAAAACAGCTGCAATCAGATTTCGACAAACCGATCAATTTCATACCTTATCGTGGCGATTTTACAAGGGGCATTATTGCATCCATGTATACCGAAAGCGACCTTTCGGAAGCACAGGCTTTAAATCTTTATAAACAGTATTATGCAGGGCAGGCCTTTACACATGTAACTAATCATGATATTGATCTGAAACAAATTGTAAATACCAACAAATGCTTTATTCAGGTAAAAAAGCATGGCAATAAGATATTTATAGTAAGCATTTTAGACAACCTGCTTAAAGGTGCATCCGGGCAGGCAGTACAAAATATGAATTTGATGTTTGGCCTGGATGAAAAAGCCGGACTGAGATTAAAAGCTACGGGATTTTGAGCGGAGGTGAAAGGTGAAAGGTAGAAAGGCGAAAGGTTAAAGGTATGCGAGATTATAAAAAATTGGAAGTTTGGAAAAAAGCACATTTGTTTACAAAACAAGTGTACAAAGACATTTTACCTATAATGCCAGTTGAAGAACGATTTGCCTTAACTAACCAATTGCGACGATCTACCTATTCAATTCCTTTAAATATTGTAGAAGGATGCGGTAAAAACACTAATAAAGATTTTGTTCATTATCTTGATAATGCATTGGGATCAGCACATGAAGTGGAATATACTTGTTTTTTAATTTTTGATATCGGTTATATATCAAAACAGGAATATGATTTAATAAATAACGGAATCAATGAAGTTAAAGCAATGATAATTTCATTCATTAAATATTTAAGAGATGAAAAATAACCTTTCACCTTTATCCTTTCCAGCTTTAACCTTAAAGAAATGAAACTATTCGACGTATATCCAATTAATCCGATCAACATCGTTAAAGGTGTTGGCAGTTTAGTATATGACGATAAAGGTCAGGAATACCTGGACCTTTATGGTGGTCATGCTGTTATTTCTATCGGCCATACTAATCCTCACTATGTTAAACGATTAGAAGATCAGTTACACCAGATCGGATTTTATTCAAATTCTATTGAGATCCCTTTGCAAAAACAACTGGCCGAAAAATTAGGCCATGTCTCAGGCAAAGAAGATTACCAGCTATTTTTATGTAACTCTGGCGCCGAAGCTAATGAAAATGCTTTAAAACTGGCTTCGTTTTATAACGGGAAGAAGAAGGTGATCGCCTTTACAGGCTCATTCCATGGCCGTACTTCGCTGGCCGTTGCTGTTACTGATAATCCTAAAATAGTAGCGCCCATTAATGAAACCGACAATGTGATCTTTTTGCCGTGGAGAGATGAGCAGGCTTTAGAACAGGCATTTGCTGAAAATGAGATATCATCCGTAATTATTGAAGGGATACAAGGCGTTGGTGGCATCCAGGTAGCACCCGAAAGCTTTCTTCAAAAAATAAGATCGTTATGTGATGCCAATAATGCTGTTTTTATTGCCGATTCGGTACAATGCGGTTATGGACGTACCGGCAAATTCTTTTCCCATGACTTTGCCGGTATTGATGCAGACATCTACACCATGGCAAAAGGCATGGGTAACGGCTTCCCGATTGGTGGGATTATTATATCGCCTAAAATACTACCTGCATACGGCATGCTGGGAACAACTTTCGGCGGAAACCATTTGGCTTGCGCAGCCGGATTAGCTGTTTTAGAAGTGATTGAGCAGGATAACCTGATGAAAAACGCTGCAGAAGTTGGCGGCTACCTGATAGAAGAACTTAAAAAGTTTAAAGAGGTAAAGGAAGTTCGTGGTCGGGGATTGATGATTGGAATAGAGTTACCTGCCGAACTGGCGCATGTAAAAAAGGATTTGCTGTTTAAACACCACATTTTTACCGGCGAAGCAAAGCCAAATGTGATCAGACTTTTACCAGCTTTAAATTTAACTAAGGCGCACGCCGACAGATTTTTAGAATCATTTACCGCAATATTAAATCAATCCGTTATATTCAACAATAATTAAGTGTTTCCCTGTTTATTTTAAAGTCCATGAAACTATTTTCTTCTGTTAATGATGTTCCTGATATAAAAACGCTGGTTAAGGAGGCGTTACATCTTAAACAAAACCCTTATGCTTATAAGGATCTGGGAGAAAACAAAACAATAGCTTTGGTATTCCTTAATCCAAGCTTACGTACCCGTATGAGCACGCAAAAAGCCGCGCTGAACCTGGGTATGAATGTAATGGTGCTGAACATGGATAAGGAAGGCTGGGCATTGGAGCTAAGGGATAACGTGATAATGAACGGCACCACTGTTGAGCATATCCGTGAGGCCGCCGCTGTTATGGGGCAATATGCTGATATTATTGGGGTGCGCTCCTTTCCCGGTTTAAAAAACAGGGATGAGGATTATAGCGAAATGATATTTAACAAGTTTGTACAGTTTTGCGGTGTGCCTGTAGTTAGCCTTGAATCAGCTACCCGTCATCCTTTGCAAAGTTTGGCCGACCTGGTTACCATTGAAGAATTAAAGACCCGCTCCCGTCCGAAAGTAGTTTTAACCTGGGCGCCTCATATAAAGCCATTACCGCAAGCTGTCCCCAATTCTTTTGCAGAATGGATGTGTAAGGCTGATGTTGATTTTATTATTACACATCCTAAGGGGTATGAATTGAGCACTGATTTTACAAATGGCGCAACCATCACCAATAACCAGGATGAAGCTTTGGCTGATGCTGATTTTATTTATGTAAAGAATTGGTCGGCTTATGAGCCTTATGGTAAGCTATTTCCAGGAAATGAAGATTGGATGCTAACGAATGCAAAGCTTCAGTCTACAAACAAAGCTAAAGTAATGCACTGTTTGCCAGTTCGCCGTGATTTGGAACTTTCAGCTGAGGTTTTAGATGGGCCATGCTCTATAGTAACCCACGAAGCTGCCAACCGTGTTTGGGCGGCACAGGCCGTTTTAAAACGAATGCTGGAGGGATTAAGTTGATTTAGAGAATTTGAAAATGTGGCGATTGGAAAATTTAATGCTTTGAAGTACTTTTCAAATCTTCAAATTAATTTAACTGACTAATTTGTAAACCATGTACATCCCATCTTTTAACAAGTTTGAAGATCAGCAGGAAGCTATCGGCTTTATGCAGCGGTATAGCTTCGCAACTATTGTTTCGGTTAAGGATGGTGTACCGGTTGCTACACATTTACCCTTTATTATAAACCGGACGGACGATAAGATTATTTTAAAATCACATTTTGCAAAAGCTAATCCCCAGGCAGTTGATGCAATAAATACAAATGTGCTGGTAATATTTACTGAACCCCATGCGTATATCTCGCCAAAGCATTATGAAAAGGAAGAAAGTGTACCTACCTGGAATTATTTAGCCGTACACGCTTATGGCAAATGTGTTTTAATAGACGGAGAAGAAAAGAAGGCCGAATTGCTGAAAGCAACTATCCTCAATTATGAAGCGGATTATTTAAAACAATGGGACAACCTACCGGATGCCTTTAAACGAAACATGATGAAGGGCATTACCGCTTTTGAAATTGTGGTGGAAGACTTGCAGGCCAAAAGCAAGCTCAGTCAAAATAAAACAGAAAACGAAAGGCAAAACATCATTAATGAACTGAAAGATTCAGCAAATTCAAATGAAAAGGAGATTGCCGATTATATGGCTGCTTTAAAAAAAATGATTAAGGACTGATTTAACTCTTCTAATCAACTTAATCAAACCAAATCACTTACAAAACTATTTCGACTCATTATCTGCCATCCGGGTTTCGATATTGAAATATCTTACTACCAAACGATTGTCGCTGTTTTTGGTGAAATAGTTTATCGCCCAGCTAAAAAACACAATTCCTTTGTTTGAAAAGCCTGCCAGCGTCATGATGTGAACAAAACCCCATAGCAACCAGGCAAAAAATCCCTGGAAATGGAGTTTCCCCAAATCCGCAACCGCCTGGTTACGGCCTATAGTAGCTAATGATCCTTTGTCAACATATTTAAAAGGCTCTGTTGGTTCGCCCTTTAATAAATGTTCAAGATTTTTGCCCAGTTGTTCGCCTTGCTGTATCGCTGCTGGAGCGACACCCGGATGGCCATTTGGAAATTCATTTGTGATCATAGCAGCTGCATCACCTATCGCAAAAATATTTTGATAACCTTTAATCCTGTTTATTTCATCAACATATATGCGGTTCCCTTTTGCAATCACCTCAGCAGGAATACCTTCCGGCACCTCTCCTTTTACCCCCGCCGCCCATAATACATTACGGGTTTTTATAGTTTTGCCATTGTCAATTGTTAAGTAAAAGCCATCATAGCTTTGCACATGCGCACTGTTATAAATTATTACATCGCCATCTGTTAAAAATTGCTTTGCTTTTGCCGATGCCTGGGGCGACATGGCTGCCAATAACCTGTCCTTACCTTCAACAAGGTAAACCCGCATATCATACTTGCTTAAGCCGTGATAGTCATTACCCAATATTAAATGCCGCATTTCAGCTAATGCACCTGACAGTTCAACGCCTGTAGGGCCGCCGCCAACCACTACAAATGTCATCAGTGCAAACTTTTCCCTCATGTCGGCAGTAACCAGGGCAGTTTCCAGATTTTGAACAATAAGACTCCTTAAATTCAAAGCCTCAGGTATATTTTTCATTGGCATGGCGAAATGCTCAATCTCTTTATTCCCGAAAAAGTTTGTGTTTGAACCGGTGGCAACAACAAGATAATCGTAATGAATAGTTCCTATACTGGTTGTTAAAGTGTTATTTTCCGGATTGATCTTTTGAACTTCAGCCATATTAAAGCTAAAGTTATTGTGTTTGGTAAATATCCGGCGGATGGGAAACGCAATCGAATCGGCGGCAATGGAGCCTATTGCTACCTGGTATAGTAAGGGCTGAAAAGTATGATAATTATGTCTGTCGAGCATTAAAACGTCAACAGGTGCATTCTTTAATTTTTTGGCTAAAGCTAATCCGCCAAACCCTCCTCCTATTATAACTACACGTGGCTTTGAACCATTATTCTGACCCTGGGATGTAACAGTAAACATATATTTTATAAAGTTCAATTATACATAATCTTTAATAAACTTACTGTCATTTATAGACTATGTTATGATTGAACAAATATTTACTCTATCGGTTTTGTCCGACAACGAACAGTGAATCTTTAAATGATGTTAAAAATGTATATCTTTTAATTTTGAGGTTGCACCAACAATGAGAATGCCGGTTTAATATATTACCCGATCAACCCGGCATTGTCTTTTAAGCCAACACCAGATAGCTTTCTTTTAAATGCCTCATTTATCAGATAGAATAATTTATCCGCAGCTTGTTTTACGGCTAAACCTTGCGGCCTGATATTAGATATACAATTTCTTGATTCATCAGTTAATCCGGGCATTGGATTGTAAGTAAGGTAAGCCCCCATGCTGTCTGCAGCACTTAAACCTGGCCGTTCCCCTATAAGTACAACTGATATTTTTGAATTTAAGCGGCACGCAATATCATCGCCGATAGCTACCCTGCCTTGTTCAACGAGGCATAACGGCGCAATAGTTAATTTTGCGGCCAATAACATAGGAATCAATAACTCCAGCAAGGCAAATGTATTTTCATTAACTGCCGTGGCCGATAGTCCGTCCGCTATAATAATAGCCACATCTTTTCTGTCGTTATAAGTATCTAATTGCGCAGCCGATTCTTCATCCAGTAACCTTCCATGATCCGGCCGCTTCAAATATTTATGACGACTTTCTGCTTTACTGTGCAGCTGCAAAACAGGTAAATTAAAAATGCTTAAATCGGCAATCAATTTATCTATGTCCAATAATGAATATACTGCATCGCGTGCATGTGCATGGGCTAATTTAAACTCAAGCAATTGTTTTAAGGGGATGCTGGTACCAACCCGTCCAATTGCAATACGGGCAGTGGTAAACTCCTTTAAAGAAATTAACGGATCGGTATTAGCAATTTCCTTGTTCATCTTATTAAACAACTATAGCTTTTAAATATGTTATTACTTTATTATTCCCGCCAAAAGCTTATTGCCCGGATTAACAGGTAACAAGTTCCCCTTCTCATCTGTGATGCCCTGTTTCATCAGCCATTTATCAAATTCTGGAGCCGGCTTTAATCCTAAAACCTTTCTTAAATACAATGCGTCATGAAATGAGGTAGATTGATAATTGAGCATAATATCATCAGAGCCGGGGATGCCCATTATAAAATTGCAGCCGGCTACTCCTAATAATGTGAGCAGGTTGTCCATATCGTCCTGATCGGCTTCGGCATGGTTGGTATAGCAAATATCAACGCCCATTGGTAAACCAAGAAGTTTTCCGCAAAAATGGTCCTCCAATGCTGCCCGGATAATTTGCTTGCCGTCATATAAATATTCCGGCCCGATAAAGCCTACTACGGTATTGACCAATAATGGCTTATATCTTCTTGCAACGGCGTAAGCCCGGGCTTCGCAGGTCTGCTGGTCAACGCCATGATGCGCATTTGCCGAAAGCTCGCTTCCCTGGCCGGTTTCAAAGTACATCACATTTTTTCCGATAGTACCACGGTTTAATGATAGCGCGGCCTGGTATGCCTCGTCAAGTAAAGCCATGTTTATACCGAAGCTTGTATTGGTTTGTTCTGTTCCGCCAATGGATTGAAAGCACAGGTCAACAGGTGCTCCTTTATTGATCAGTTCCAATGTGGTGGTGAGATGGCTTAAAACACATGATTGCGTAGGAATCTCAAACTGAAGGCGGACATTGTCTATCAGTTTTAATAAATTCATAACTACTGACGGACTATCTGTAGCCGGATTAATACCAATTACCGCATCGCCGCTGCCATATAATAGGCCATCAATCATGCTGGCTGCAACTCCTTTTAAATCGTCTGTAGGGTGATTGGGCTGCAATCGGGTAGAAAAATGACCTTTTAAACCTATCGTATTGCGAAAGCGGGTAACTACCTCACATTTTTTTGCTACCGCGATCAAATCCTGGTTACGCATCAGCTTTGACACGGCGGCAGCCATTTCAGGCGTGATGCCTGCTTCAATTGTTTTCAAAACAGCCGTATCCGTTTCATCGCTCAATAACCAATCCCGAAACTCGCCCACAGTTAAATGACTTATGAGATTAAATGCTGTATCGTCATGACTATCAATAATTAACCTGGTTATTTCATCTTTCTCATAAGGAATAATCGCTTCATTCAAAAACGTTTTTAAGGGCACGTCTGCCAGCGCGATCTGTGCGGCAACGCGTTCTTCATAACTTTCGGCGCAAATGCCTGCCAGCACATCCCCGGTACGATAAGGGGACGCTTTGGCCAGCAGTGATTTCAGGTCATCAAACCGGTATACTATATTTCGAATGGTGAACTTGTACACAAATTATTATTGAATGGGTAAATTATTGGCTTGAACGTTAACTGGTACAATCATAAAATCTTCTGTTAGTTTTTCCTTATGTTTTCCCATCAGCATAAAAATTAAAATTACGACGGCAAGCCCTGCAAAAAAGATGAGGCTTAGCATAAAGTTGAAATAAATGACAGCAAATAGCGTAACGGCAGAAATGAATAATGCTATTGCAGGAAATACAGGATAAGCTGGTGATGCAAAAGGTCGTTCCAGTTTTGGCTCCTTCACACGGAGTATAAACAGGCTGATCATGCTCATCATATACATTAATACCGCCCCCATTACTGATATTACTACAATTTGATTGGTGGTACCTGTAAAAAGTGCGGCAAAACTAACAACACCACCGGCTATGATAGCCCAATGAGGTGTTTTAAATTTATTGCTTACTGCGGAAAGCAACTTTGGCATATACCCGCTGCGGGCCATGGCAAATACTTGCCTTGAGGAAGCCAGAATGGTGCCGTGGAATGATGCAATTAGCCCAAAAAGACCAATACCTGCAAATATGCGTGTTAAACTATTTCCTTTCCCTAAAGCAATACTAATAGCTTCAGGAAGCGGGTAATCCAGGTTGCTGAGTTTATGCCAGTCGGTAATACCACCGGTAAGGATCATCACCCCCAACGCTAAAAACACCAATGTAGCCAGGCCGGAAATATACCCTTTGGGGATATTCCGTTTTGGCTCTTTTACTTCTTCAGCTACCATGGCTACGCCTTCAATAGCCAGGTAAAACCAAACCGCGTAGGGCAATGCAGCAAAAACACCAGCCCATCCAAAAGGCATTGGATGGCTCAGGTAGTTCTGCATTTTAAAATGAGGAGAAACAATCCCCATAAACAGCAACAATTCTGCTACCGCCAGTATGGTTATAAATATAGAAAACGTGGCTGATTCTTTTACTCCCAATATATTGATGATAATGAAAACAACATTAAAGAACAAAGCTGAATATAATACAGATAAACCAGGCCATAAAAAATGAAGATAAGCGCCCAAAGCAAACGCGATGGCAGGCGTAGCAAACAGGAAATCAATCAGCGTTGCATAGCCGGCTACGAGCGCAGCGATGGGCCCAAGCGCCCTGTAAGCATACGCAAATGCACCGCCAGCATGCGGAATAGATGTGGTTAATTCTGTATAGCTAAAAATAAAAGTAACATACATCAGGGTAATTATAAGAGTGGCGATGAGGAAACCAATAGTTCCTGAAACTCCCCAGCCAAGGTTCCACCCGAAATATTCTCCTGATATTACCAAACCTACCGCGATGGCCCATAAATGTATCGGTTTTAATACCCGTTTTAACTGCGCTGCTTTTACATTTGCCATAGGCTTTGATTAGTAATTATTGCCGCCTTAAAATACTGAAAATGGCGCTTATTGCAAAATGTGCAGATGTTATAGAATTGTTACTGATTTGGATAAAACTTTTTATCAATTTAACATTTTTAAAACATAAAATTATTAAAACACACTTAGCTTTGCAGTGTTCAATAATTACAGAATTAATAGTAATTTAGAATAAAAATTATGCTACGTATTGCAATTCCTTCAAACAGCGGTTCAAACATTAATTTCTCAACTTTTGAGCAATATGAATTACCCGCGCCTCCAGACGGCGTAGATGCCGAAATTAATAACGATTTAATATTGAAGTTTGAGGATGAAGAAGAGGCTATAACTTATGCTGATCAACTTGAAAATTTATCAGCCGGCTTAAAGGACAAAAACACACCTCAATACATTGCAATAAGTGATATAATTACAGCCATAAGAAATGACGAATTTATACAGAGCTATTCACGATAATAATAAAATTAAAATTTGATTATATGTTACGTATCAATCTCCCCTCAACCGGTCCTGCTCCTATAACCTTTGCCGATTTCAAAAATTACCACCTGCCTATTCCATCCAAAGGAGTAAAAGCAAAAGGTAAAAAAAACACGGTGCTAATGTTTGATAATGAATATGAAGCTGTAGTTTATGCTGATAAACTGGAAGAAATTGTCACGACAGTTAGTAAAAGCTCCCCATTAAAAAATATCCTGAGAGATACGGTAACCGCTATCCGTAATGACGATACGATTAGAAATTACCTTGAATATTCATCAATTTATATATGGCTGAAAAATTGGGTAAGAACTATCCGGTCGGTAATAAAACCATCTCCCTTTGTACGATAGATTACGGGATTAATTACTGTTATACGGCACAGGCCGCATTGTTATATCACAAGTCGGCCTGTGTTCAATTTGACTAGCTTTTTGGCACAACTAACTTCTGATCTCAAGCTAAATTAAGCATCAAACTTCTCCAATAACTTTAACAGCGTTTCAAAATCTTTGGGATAGGGCGCATGGATGGTTATATCTTTTCCATCAACCAATTTAAAGCTCACTTCATAGGCATGCAGCGCAAAACGTTTCATAATAGGCTGTTCTTCCTGGTCTTTGCCTAAATGATATTTACGTTTAATCTTTGATAAAAAAACCGGCAATCCTTTATACATTTCATCTCCGGCAATAGATGCTCTTTGCGTAGCCAGGTGGATACGGATCTGGTGCATGCGGCCGGTTACCGGGCGGCATTCAACCAGTGTATAATGCTTAAAATACTTTAACGACTGGAACCATGTTTCAGCTCTTTTACCTTCCTGCCTGCTTATGGTTACATTGCCTTTGCCTACATTCAGTATTGGAAGGTCAATCAGCAGATTTTCAAACACATGCGTACCATCAATAATGGCGTGATATACTTTTTTTACCTGTCGCTTTTCAAACTGCATACTTACAGTGCGATATGCTTCCGGGTTTTTAGCAACAATGAGCGCTCCTGAGGTTTCTTTATCAAGCCTGTGGCAGATCTGCGCATCTTCCGAGTAAGCCTTCGCCAATCGCAGCATATTTACTTCGCCGCCTTCGCGTTCATCCAACGAACTGATAAACGGCGGCTTGTTTACTACTATTATATCATCATCTTCAAACAGTATCAGGTCGGCAAATTTTGGAACTTTCATATTAATTTAATAGCCGGCAAAAATACGGTTAATAATATAAATAAAGGATTAGCTGTTTTGTGCTTAATTCAAGAGGATCTGGTTGTTATCTCTAAAGTATTTAAACTCACCATTATATTAATTAATCTAAAACAAATTTTAGTTAAAATAGTTGAATATTTCATAACGATTAATAAATCATTTATCCTAACTGTGAAATAACATGAGTACAAAATCCACCAAACCTGAAGAAAAAGGATTTTTCGAAAAGGTAAAAGAAACAATTGAAGAACTTTGGGACGGAACCAAAGACAAAGCCGAAGATATAAAAGATACAGCTGAAGATACTTACGATAACATAAAAGAAAAGGCTGGAGATACTGTTGAAGGAATAAAAGAAAAAACTTCTGATGCCATTGAAGGCATAAAAAAGAAGGTTACTACCAACAAACCAGCAGCAACAAGAAAGACCGCTACTGTTAAAAAAACAATAGGTGATAAAGCAACATCAACCGCTGCCAAAGCTAAAACTGCCGTTTCTGATGCAAAAACAAAAGCTGAATCAAAAGCAAAAGAAATCACCGCAAAGGCAAAGGAAGAAGTTACACACGCTAAAAAAGCTGCAGCTGATGTAAAAGTAAAAGCCGATACCAAAGTTAAGGCTGCTACTGAAAAAGTAAAAGCCGAAGCCGCTAGTGCAAGAAAGACTGGAACGGCAAAAACAACTAAAGCAAAATCAGCAACCGGCACAAAGAAAAAGACTTCTGCAGCCCATTAAGCTTAATACTTACTATAGCAAAAAAGGCGGCCCAATTAAAAATGGCCGCCTTTTTAGTTTCTATTTTTTGGGGTTATGCATCAAACTTGTAGCCAACGCCTTTTACTGTTGCTACAACATCATCGCCTAATTTTTCGCGGAGCTTGCGGATATGCACATCTATTGTACGATTGGTTACCACAACAGAATCTTCCCATATATTTTTCAGGATCACTTCGCGGGTGTAAACTTTGCCTGGTTTTGAAGCAAGCAAATAAAGTAATTCAAACTCCTTTTTGGCTAAAACCACTTTGTTGCCTCTTTGGTAAACCAGGTAAGCTTCACGGTCAATCACCAGGTCGCCTATTTCAAGTTTATTGTCTGCTACATCCTCAGCCGGTGCGTTCCGGCGAAGTATGGCATTAATACGGCTAACCAACGCGCGTGGCTTAATAGGCTTTGCAATGTAATCATCGGCGCCAACGTTAAACCCGGCAATTTCCGAATATTCTTCACTTCTGGCAGTTAAAAACACCATAAATGTATTTTTAAACTCGGGCATGGTACGCATTATGCGGCAGGCCTCAATCCCATCCATTTTTGGCATCATAATATCAAGAACTATCAGATCAGGTAATGACCTTTTTGCCTCTGCAACTGCCTCTTGTCCATTACGTGCTAAAAACACCTGGTAGCCTTCTTTTTTCAGATTATATTCAATCAGCTCTAAAATATCGGGCTCATCATCAACAATAAGAATTTTCTGTTTGTTAGAGTTACTCA
>JAQBOU010000035.1 GCA_028287865.1 Mucilaginibacter sp.
AACCGGTCATGCCTGTATTAAAACAGATCTCGCCGGTGGTAGTGCCCATTTTTCCGGCTGCCTTGCCATAAAAAACAGTTCCGTCAGCCAGTAATAATACCGCAGGTAATTTGGTGAAATATGTCATTGATCAAAAAAATTTGAATGGTTAAAAAGCCGGTTTGCCTGGTGCGGCGCTCCGTGAAAATATACTGAAATATTGAAGTGAGATACTTCCTGATTCACGCGGCAAAGATAGGATTAAAACACGAATTTCACGAATTGAAACAACATGAATTTTAAGAATTATTTTGAATTGATACCAACCATCACGCAAACAATTCGTGAAATTCGAAATAATTAGTGAAATTCGTGCGTTCAAAATCATCACCCATGTCGGTACATAAAGAAGTTAAAAGAATTACCACCCACATATTGCAGGAAATGAAAAATCGTGGCGAAAAAATAGCCATGCTTACTGCGTATGATTATTCAATGGCCGCCATTGTTGATGAGGCTGGTATGGATATAATTTTAGTTGGCGATTCAGCATCCAACGTGATGGCCGGTCATCAAACAACCTTGCCAATAACGCTTGAACAAATGATCTACCATGCATCTTCAGTAGTACGTGCTGCAAAAAGGGCTTTGGTAGTGGTCGATCTGCCATTTGGCTCGTACCAGGGTAATTCAAAAGAGGCGCTTAATTCGGCTATCCGGATTATGAAGGAGGCGGGCGCGCATTGTATAAAAATGGAAGGCGGCGTGGAGATTGCCGAATCGATAAGCCGGATACTTACGGCAGGTATCCCGGTTATGGGGCACCTGGGATTAACCCCGCAATCTATTTATAAATTCGGGACTTACACGGTTAGGGCAAAACAGGAGGCCGAAGCACAAAAATTAAGGGAGGATGCTTTAAAGCTCCAGGAATTAGGCTGCTTTGCCGTAGTGCTCGAAAAAATTCCTGCCGTACTCGCCAAAGAAGTAAGTGAGAGTTTAAGCATACCAACTATAGGCATTGGCGCCGGCCGTTATTGCGATGGGCAGGTTTTGGTGATCCACGATATGCTGGGTATAAATAAGGAGTTTAAACCGAGATTTTTGCGCCAGTATGCAAACCTTAACGAGGTAATGCACGATGCTATTAAAAATTATGTGGGAGATGTGAAGTCAAAAAGCTTCCCTAACGAGAAAGAGGAATATTGATAGTCTTTAGTCCATAGTCCATGGTGTGGAGAGAAATGACTATGGAGGATATGCCCATGAAGCTGACTATGGTCTATGGACCATTGACTATGGACAAGCTTGAAGCTATCGACATCGTCTATGCACAAAAAACAATAAACAATGGCCAGGCCCGAATTTAACTATATAAGTCACGATATTATTGATAAAGATGTATTGTATGAGGATAATCACCTGATAGCAATAAACAAACGTGCAGGGGATATTGTGCAGGTGGATGATACCGGGGACGAGTCGCTGGATGATAAGGTAAAGAAGTATATCGCTCAAAAATATAATAAGCCCAATGGTGCTTTTTTGGGTGTAGTGCACCGGCTGGACCGGCCGGTTAGCGGCGTTATCCTTTTTGCCAAAACCAGTAAAGCGCTGGAGCGAATAAACAACATGTTTAAAGGTCGCGAAATGCATAAAACCTATTATGCCGTGGTGCGTAACCGCCCGCAGCCCGAGGCCGGTAATTTGGTTCACTGGCTGGTGAAAAATCCGCAAAAAAACGTCACCAAAGCGCACGATCATGAGGTGACCGGAAGCCAGCGGGCCGAATTAAACTATAAGCTGGTTGGCCAGCTCAATGGTTATTATTTGATCGAGGTTGATCCTATTACCGGAAGGCCTCACCAGATACGGGTTCAATTAGCAACTTTAGGCTGCCCCATTGTCGGTGATAACAAATACGGCTACCCACGTGGCAGCCTGCGTAAAAGCATTAGTCTGCATGCCCGTAAACTACAGTTTATCCACCCCATAAAAAAAGAGCCCGTATTGATTATTGCCCCGGTGCCAAAAGACGGCTTTTGGGAAAAGTTTGAAGGAATGATGGGTTAGAAGTGCAGATATTTTATAAAGCACATGTCATTTCGAACGATAGAGAGAAAACTTATATGACCTTGCTACTCCGTTTTGCCTGTTTTATAAGATTTTCTCCTCGTCCTCATAACATGAAGGGGCGAATCACAACCCCAGCACTTTCTTCCAAATTTCTTCATCCACATAAACACCTTCTTTTAAGCTTTTCTCCCTTGTTTTTAAGGAGTTTTCGCCGGGGTAGTTGATTGGCCGGCCAGCATGTTCATGTTCGCTGGTTTTTGTATAGTTAATGATCTCTTCAATTAAATGCGCTGTATGCGCGTCATTTTGTGGCTTTATGCAGATAAAAACCTGTGATACGCCCGATTCTTTTTCACTTTGGGTGATCTTTGCGGTAGAGTTGCCCTGGCTTAATACCGTAGCCAGCAGATCGAGCACTAAGGACAGGCCCGAACCCTTCCAAAAACCGATGGGCAGCAACCTTTTTGATTCCAGTATTTCTGCGGCATCGGTACTTAAATTACCCTGCTCATCATAGCCGCCGGGTAGGGGTAACGCTTCATTTTTTGATTTGTATTGATTCAGCTTGCCTACTGAATATTGCGAAATGGCCATGTCCAGCACAATAGGTCCGTCTTTCCTGGGTACGGCTATAACCAACGGATTGTTGCCTAAACGTGGCGACAGGCCGCCCCATGGCGGCAGATTAGCAATGGTATTGGTGAAGCAAATGCCGATAAAGCCTGCTTCGGCTGCCTGCCAGCCGTAAGTGCCGGCCCGCATCCAGTGATTAGTATTCTTTAGTGCTACACAGCCTATACCATTTGCTTCGGCAAGCTCCATGGCGCGGCTCATACAAAAGGCGGCATTTAATATTCCCGGGCCCTGATTGCCATTCCATTGCTCCAATGATCCGAAACCTCCTTCCTTTGTTGGCTCGGCATCAGTTTTTACCAAACCTTCTTTAACAAATTCAACAAAAACAGGGAAACGGTTTAATCCATGCGTATAAACGCCGTCCCTGCTATTTTCTGCAAAAGTGGTGGCGCAAAGCAAAGCCTTTCCCTCACTAAAACCAAGAGAAAGCAATACCCGGTAAAATTCTGATCTGAGTTTTTCAAAAGGGACAAGCATGCCGCAAAATTAAAATTAAAAAGCAAGAAAATACTTTCTGTGTTCAATCTACCTGAGTCTCATAAAAAGCTAAAGGCGGTTAAACCTGTTCTTGTAAAAATAATTTCCATTTAAAACAGTTATAATTACTTCATATATAAATACTGACGGGGAATTTTTACTTTTGCCAATATCATTAATGAAAAATAAACGCCTTTTTTTACTGCTGACGGTTTTAATAATAGCCATAGTTGTAAACTCATGTAAAAAAAACAGCCAAAGCCCCATACAGCAGCTTTTTACCGGGGGTACATGGCAGCTCGCGTCAGTATTGGCGTTTAATTATACAGGCAATACGCAAACATCAACCGATACTTTAAATACGGATACTGCATGCCATGCCACGCAATTTTTTACTTTTTATACAAATAATACCTGTACCTATACTAATTTTGACTGTATAACGCAAACTCCCGCCAGTGCGGCCTGGTCACTTTCGGCAAATCAGCTTGTATTGTCGGCAAATGTTGTTTGTAAGGACACTACCGCGGCCGGCAAATCAATGCCCTTTTCAAATGCTGCAATTTTAAACCTTGGACAATTCTCTATGATATTGCAAACCGGCGATATCCAGCCAAATTATTCCTTAACCAAAAAACGAAGAATAGTGCAATATGGCTTTATCCGCCAAAAACTGGCAAACGGCACCGACTAAAAGTTTTTTAAATCTTTATCAGCGGCAGCAATTCACCTGAAAATCTTAAATGGCTTCATTTAAAAGCAAACAATTGAGATGAAAACTTTATATTTGAACCGGTTGTAAAAAGCCAGGCGTAGTTTATATCCTTTGAACGCGTGCTTCAAAACAAAAGGTATAAATTATTGGTTGAATTAAAATAGCTTAGTTAATATTAAAAAACCATAGAGTTTTAATGAAAAAAAGAATTGCGATTTTTGCTTCAGGGTCCGGGTCAAATGCACAAAAAATTATGGAGCATTTTAAACGTAGTTCCGAAGCAGAAGTAGTATTGGTACTAACTAATAATCCACAAGCCTACGTATTACAACGGTCGGATAATTTTGAGATCCCATCGCATATTTTTACCCGCCACGAATTTTATGAAACTGACGACGTGATCAGGCTGTTAAAAAACCTCCAGGTAGATCTCATCATACTAGCCGGTTTTTTATGGTTGGTTCCTGTCTCTTTATTAAAAGCATTCCCAAATAAGATCATCAACCTTCATCCTGCATTATTGCCAAAACACGGCGGTAAAGGGATGTATGGCGATAATGTGCATAAAGCCGTATTGGCTGGCGGAGATGAAGAATCGGGCATCACCATTCATTTTGTAAGTGAAAATTTTGATGAAGGTGAAATAATTCATCAGTCAAGGTTTAAAATTGATGCAGGGGATAATCTTGAAGTTATTAAATTTAAAGGCCAGCAACTGGAACACCAGCATTTCCCCAGGGTGATAGAAAATCTTTTAAAGAAGATGAAAAGTTGAGTGTGGAAATTAGTGGAGATTAGAGGCTGGAGGTTAGAGATTGAGCCTTTTTAGCGGAAACCAGGACTTGAAAATTTAATTTAGAGCCTTAAATCGATTTATAACCTTATCAAATTACAAATGGGAGCCTTTACTGATCTGGAAGTTTGGAGAAAGTCCCGTGTATAGAGAAATACCATTGCTGAATTGTCCAGGTCATTCCTTCCGAAGAAAAATATCGCTTAACAGATCAAATAATCCGTTCCTCACGGTCAATCGGAAATAACATTGCCGAAGGTCATGGACGGTTTCATTATTTAGATGCATCTAAATTTCTTGTCAACGCCAGAGGGTCGGCTGCTGAGACAATTGATCATCTTATTATTGCTTTTGATAATGGTTTTATCGACGAATTTTTTTTAGAGAACTTAAGGCATGATTGTGAAGAATGTATGCGAATGATAAACGGATACATTTCATACTTACGAAAACAAGCAAACGAATAGCATCTTGTAAATTAGCTTTTTGTATAGCTTGTTTTGCACGTAAAAAATTCAGTTATAAAAAAAATAAAAAAAACTAACCTCTAACCCCCAACCTCTAATCTCTAATCCCTACCTTTGCGGCTCAAAATTTTGCTGTCAATGAGCCAATCTGTTCAAATTAAAAACGCCCTGATTTCTGTTTATTATAAAGATAACCTTGAGCCAATAATCCATGAGTTAAACCGGCTCGGTGTAAAAATATATTCAACCGGTGGTACCGAAACATTTATCCGTAATTTAGGGGTGGATATTATTGCTGTTGAAGACCTTACATCCTATCCATCCATTTTGGGCGGTCGTGTTAAAACGCTGCATCCGAAAGTGTTTGGAGGGATTTTAGCACGTCGTAATTTTGAGGGCGATGAGCAGCAACTTGCTCAATACGAAATACCGGAGATAGACCTTGTAATTGTTGATCTTTACCCTTTTGAAGAAACAGTAAGATCGAATGCTGAAGAAGACGACATCATCGAGAAAATTGATATTGGTGGCATTTCGCTTATCCGCGCAGCAGCCAAGAACTTTAAGGATGTAGTTATTGTCGCATCCAAAAAAGACTATTCAGAACTGGAAGATATCCTGAAGGCACAGAATGGTGAAACTACTATTGAACAGCGCCGCGCATTTGCACACAAGGCTTTTAATATTTCATCACATTACGATACTGCTATCTTTAAATACTTTAACCAGGAAGAGCCAATGCCGGTTTTTAAAGAAAGTATCCAAAATAGCCAGGTTTTACGTTATGGCGAAAACCCGCATCAAAAAGGCGTATTCTATGGCGATCTGGGCAGGATGTTTACCAAATTACATGGTAAAGAACTGTCATATAATAACCTGGTTGATGTTGATGCAGCGGTGGCTTTGATAGACGAATTTACAGATCCTACCATAGCTATTTTAAAACATACCAATGCATGCGGCATTGCTTCCCGTAACTTTATAAAAGAAGCCTGGATTGATGCATTAGCTTGCGACCCGGTATCGGCATTTGGTGGTGTTATTATTGCAAATGATGAAATAAATGCTGAAACCGCAACGGAGATCAGCAAGATATTTTATGAGGTTTTAATAGCCCCGGCTTACACCGATGAAGCTATTGCCATACTAAAAGAGAAAAAGAACCGTATAATACTCATCCGTCAATTGGTAGAATTGCCTGTTAAACAATTTAAAACATTACTTAACGGCGTTATTGAACAGGATAAGGATTTAGTAATAGAAGGGCCGGAGCAAATGACAACTGTTACAAAAAGGCAACCCACCGAACAGGAGCTTAAGGACTTGTTTTTTGCTAATAAAGTGGTGAAGCATACCAAATCAAACACGGTTGTATTCGCAAAAAACAGCCAGCTGTTGGCAAGTGGAGTTGGGCAAACTTCCAGGGTCGACTCCCTGAGGCAAGCGGTAATTAAAGCGGAAAGCTTTGGCTTTGATCTGAATGGAGCCGTTATGGCATCGGATGCTTTTTTTCCTTTTCCTGATTGTGTTGAATTGGCAGCGGATGCAGGGGTATTAGCTGTTTTGCAACCGGGAGGGTCTATAAATGATAAGCTTTCTATTGAAATGTGCGACCAGAAAAATATTTCGATGGTAACAACCGGCGTTCGACATTTTAAACATTAATATTACAATAAACGTATTAATTAGAAGAATAAAAATGAATGAGCAACAGAAGTAAATAATAATAACTAATTCGTTTTAATTAACTTACATTCGTGAAATTCGTGTACTTATTACTTAATTTTGCAGCTACTTTTTAAATAACACTAAATGGGTCTATTTAATTTTTTTACACAAGAAATCGCAATTGATTTAGGTACCGCAAATACCCTCATAATACATAATGACAAGGTTGTTGTTGATGAGCCATCCATAGTGGCTTTTGACAGGTCGACTAATAAAGTAATTGCCATAGGCAGGCAGGCTATGCAGATGGAGGGCAAAACCCACGACAACATCCGTACTGTTCGCCCGCTTAAAGATGGTGTTATTGCAGATTTTAATGCAGCAGAACATATGATCCGGGGTATGATAAAAATGATCAACCAAGGTAAAGGCTGGTTTTTTCCATCCTTGCGTATGGTGATATGTATCCCTTCAGGAATTACAGAGGTTGAAAAACGTGCAGTACGTGACTCCGCCGAAATAGCCGGTGCAAAAGAAGTTTATCTGATTCATGAGCCGATGGCCGCAGCTGTAGGTATTGGAATTGATGTGGAAGAGCCAATGGGCAATATGATCATTGATATTGGCGGTGGTACTACTGAAATTGCCGTTATAGCACTGTCCGGTATTGTTTGTGATCAATCCATCAGGGTTGCAGGTGACAACTTCGACTCGGATATCGTACAATACATCCGTCGCCAGCATAATATTATGATCGGTGACCGTACTGCCGAAAAAATTAAAATTGAAGTAGGTGCAGCATTGCCCGAGCTTGCTGATCCCCCTGCCGATTTTGCAGTACAGGGTCGCGATCTGATGACAGGAGTTCCTAAACAGATAATGGTTTCTTATTCAGAGATTGCTCATTGTTTGGATAAATCTATCTCGAAGATTGAAGAGGCTATTCTGAAAGCACTTGAAATTACCCCGCCGGAGTTATCGGCAGATATTTATCAAACCGGAATATATTTAACAGGAGGCGGTGCTTTGCTGCGCGGTCTGGACAAACGTATTGCGGCAAAAACAAAATTGCCGGTTCACGTAGCTGAAGATCCCCTGCGTGCAGTAGTACGCGGCACAGGCACCGCGCTTAAAAATATTGGTAATTTTAAATTTTTAATGCAATAGATTAGAGGCTGGAGTTTAGAGGTTAGTTCTCTATTTCAGTTAAGGTTTATGTTGATATTGTGGAACTAGCTAATTTTTGTGACATTTAAACATGAATTCTTTTACTGATCTCGACGTTTGGAAAAAAGCAAGAGTTTTACGTAACAACATATCTGATTTAGTTAAAACATTCTCTTTAGATGAGAAATACCGATTAACCGATCAAATTATCCGTTCTTCCAGGTCAATAGGAAATAATATAGCTGAAGGACATGGCAGATTTCATTACGCGGATGCCGCTAAATTCCTGGTCAATGCACGTGGTTCAGCTGCAGAAACAATAGATCACCTGGTTATTGCTCTTGATAATAAGTTTATCGACGAAAAACTATTTGACGCTTTTAAACAAGACTGCGAGGAATGTATGAAGATGATTAACGGCTATATCAATTATTTAAGGAAACAAGCGGACAATAAAACTAATCTCTAATCTCCAATCAACTAATCTCAAAATATGCGTAACCTCTGGATATTTATCAGTAAGTACAACGCATTTTTTTTATTCCTTATTTTTGAGGTTTCTTCGCTCATAATTTTTATAAAATATAACTCTTTCCAGCGCGCTGCTTTTATCAATTCGTCTAATGATGTTACCGGTGGTTTGTATACAAGGGTTAACGAATTTTACAGTTACTTGTCATTAAAGGATGTTAATGATAGCCTGGCGCATGAAAATGCCCGGTTACGAAACCAGCTTAAATCGTCTTTTTATGTGGATACCATAGCTAAGCATAAAGTGGTCGATACGGTTTTTAAACAGCAATACGAATATATTGTGGCCAAAGTCATCAATAATTCCGTTAATCACAGTAATAATTATCTAACTATTAACAGGGGCAGTAACCAGGGAATTGCAAAAGGCATGGGGGTGATTTGCGGGCTCGGAATTGTTGGAAAGGTAGTTTATGTTTCCGCTCACTATGCAGTTGTTCAATCATTGTTACATAAAAGTTCGCAATTTAGCGCTATGCTGGCCAGGAACAAGGAGATAGGGTATATTGAATGGGGCGACGATTTAAATCCGCATAAGGGCTTACTGAAAGATGTATCGAACAATGCCCTTCCAAAAATTGGCGACGAGGTGGTTACTTCCGGCTATTCGCTCTTTCCGGAGGGAATACCTATTGGAAAGATAACTAACCTGCATACCAAGGCAGGCGGCATCTCATTAAATATGGAAGTTGCGTTTGCGGTTGACTACAGTAAACTTCAATATGTTGATGTGGTTGACAATAAATTTGCCACAGAACAGGCGGGATTGGAGGCTCAGCAAAAAAAGGATGAGTAAAAATATTATCGTTAACCTTTTAAGGTTTATAGCTTTAGTTTTTATACAGGTTTTTTTACTTAAAAATGTAACTCTGTACAATCTTTCCATACCTTATTTATATATTTTATTTATTTTATTGCTGCCGTTTGAAACACCAAACGTGTTGCTTTTTGCACTTGCATTTATAATGGGCTTAACCATAGATGCCTTTTACGATACTCCCGGTTTAAATGCCGCATCGTGTGTTTTAATGGCATTTGTGCGTATCTTATTTATAAGTATAACCGTACAAAAGGATGGCTTTGATAACGAACCGGAACCTACTCTCAGCATTATGGGTTTCAGATGGTTTTTTACATATGCACTGGTACTTACTTTATTTCATCATTTTTTCCTCTTCAACCTTGAAGCCTTTAGCTTTTCTGAACTACAATATACACTAAGTCGTTTTTTATTGAGTTCAGTATTTACAGTGTTTTTGATATTAATTTCAGGTTTAATATTTTTCAGAAGGAAAGAACGTAAATGAATAGTTTTTTTGAACGGCGATATATAATAGCAGGAATTTTTATAGCTATTATTATTATACTGCTGGCAAGGCTTTTTTATATCCAGATTGTTGATCCCCGTTATGCAATTTATGCCAATAACAATGTACGGAGGCAAAAAATAGTTTATCCCGAACGCGGGCCAATATTAGATCGTAACGGGAAGGTGCTTGTTCAAAATGTGCCCTTTTATGATATAACAGTGATACCCCGCCAGGTGAAACCATTTGATACCGTGGAGTTTTGCAAATTGCTAAAAATTGATAGGGCTGAGTTTAACAAACGCTGGACAAAGGCGATGAAATATTCACCCAATCTGTCCTCAATTTTCGAAAAACAACTTTCGGCGCAAAATTATGCTACTGTGCAGGAAAGACTATCTGAGTTTCCGGGCTTTGATTCTTCACCCAGATATTTGCGCACTTACCCCGACTCAGTTGCTGCCCAGTTTTTAGGGTATATCGGTGAGGTAACCGACAGGGACATCAAGCGTTCAAAAGCGTATTACCGCCCGGGGGATTATATTGGTGTTACCGGTGTGGAGCGCTCATATGAACCGGTTTTGAGAGGGCAGCGTGGTGTGCAAAACTTGATGGTCGACTCACGCGGTAAACCCAAAGGGCACTATGCCAACGGCCTTTTTGATACGTCAGCTGTAGCCGGTCAGCGTTTAACCTCCTCGCTGGACATCAACATTCAAAAGCTGGGCGAAAAGTTAATGGAAAATAAGTTAGGCAGTATTGTTGCTATTGAGCCCTCAACAGGCGAAATATTATGCTATGTAAGCAGCCCGACCTATGACCCAAATCTTATGGTTGGACGCGAGCGGGGTAATAATACCGCCAAAATCTACGCCAATGTGTACGATCCGTTTTTCATCAGGCCTATACAGGCCAAGTATCCGCCCGGTTCCTCGTTTAAACCATTAAGCGCGCTTATTGCGTTACAAGAAGGTGTAATTGACCCCTCTACCACTTATTACTGTCCGGGTTATTATTACGCAGGTAATCAAAGAATCCCCTGTAATAAAGGTGAATCGCATGGCCTGGTAAATTTAAGCAGTGCGGTAGCTAAATCATGTAATGGATTTTTTTGCATGGTTTTTCAAAGATTGCTGGACCATAACGGAGCAAGACAAACAGAGGCAAGCTTTATCAACTGGCGTGCCAACGTAAACAAATTTGGATTGGGTTCTAAACTTGGGCTGGATATGCCGGGAGAAGGAAGAGGCAATTTGCCCACCCCTTTGCACTATGATAATATTTACAAACAAGGCCGGTGGCGCTCAAGCACCATTATTTCACTGGCTATTGGTCAGGGCGAGCTGGAGGCAACACCACTACAAATGGCCAATCTCGAATGCACTATCGCCAATCATGGATATTTTTATAAGCCACATTTAATAAAAGCTATAGGCACTCAAAACGTCATCAAAAAAGAATATACTGAAAAAAATTATGTCGGGATTGATTCGCAGTATTTTGAACCGGTTATAAAGGGGATGCAGCAAGTTGTTGATGACGGTACAGCAGTAAGATCTAAAATACCGGGCATTGTAATGTGCGGTAAAACCGGAACGGCGCAAAACCCACATGGCGAAGACCATTCGGTTTTTGTTGCTTTTGCTCCACGCGATCATCCTAAAATAGCAATTGCTGTAGTGGTTGAAAACTCCGGCGAGGGAGCACACTGGGCTGCGCCAATTGCCAGTTTTATAGTTGAAAAGTATTTAAAAGGAAGTATCAGTAACCGTGAGTCGGGCATATCTGTCGACTACTTTGAAAAAGCCAACCGCTTGCCGGATACTGCCCTTTACTTACACCATAATGGCTTTAAGAAAAAAACAATAAAGGCAGATAGCCGTAAAAACGCCATACAGGACTCTATAAATAAACAGCTTAAAGGACTGAAAGGTGCATCAAACAGAAATAAAAAAGATTCATTATATAGGTTTTTAGCCGCAGCCAAAAAGAGAGATGATAAATAACCAGCGTAGTTTCTTTTTCAATGTCGACTGGATAACGGTGTTTATCTACCTGGCCTTGTGCACTATTGGCTGGTTTAATATCCATGCAGCTGTTTTTGATGAAAGGCACCCGAGTATCATTGATTTTGGAACCAACTATGGTAAACAATTTTTGTTTATTATAATCTCCATGTTGGTTGGGGCTATTATTCTATTGCTCGAGAGCAGGTTCATCACAGCATTATCACCCGGGTTTTATGGAATCACCTTGCTGTTGTTAATGGCGGTATTAGTTGTTGGGCGTAATGTGGGTGGTAATCAGGCCTGGATACCCATAGGGGGTGGATTTAGGTTGCAGCCATCGGAATTTTCAAAATTTACTACCTGTTTATTATTAGCTCGTTATTTAAGCGGTGTTAACGTTAAGGTAACAGAATTGCGGTCGTTTTTAATTGCCGGCGCAATAATAGGTGTTCCAATGTTCCTTATTATGCTTCAGCCTGATATGGGTTCTACGCTGGTTTTTTTGTCATTTATTTTTGTCTTATACAGGGAAGGGCTATCGCCGTACTTTTTAATAATCGGAGCCTTATTTATAGCACTTTTTGTATCGGCAATTTTGTATAGTCCGTTGGCTGTAATCGCGGTAATTGCAGGCCTGTGCTTATTAATCATTTTAATGTTTCGTAAAAATAAAAGGGTTGTTATTACAATGCTTACCGGCCTGGCTATTTGCATCGTATTTGTATTAAGTGTTAAATTAATTTATAATAACGTTTTAAAGCCCCATCAAAAAGTACGTATTGATATTGTTTTGGGTATTAAAAGCGATTTAAAGGGTAAGGGCTATAACGTAAATCAATCAAAAATTGCTATTGGCTCCGGCAAGCTTTGGGGCAAAGGTTACCTCAATGGCACACAAACCAAATATGCATTTGTACCTGAGCAAAGCACCGACTTTATTTTTTGCACGGTAGGCGAGGAGTGGGGTTTTGCCGGGTCTGTAGTGGTTATCGGGCTTTATTTGTTTTTAGTTTTGCGCATCATTATGGTTGCTGAAAGGCAGCGATCGCCATTTTCACGGATCTACGGCTATGGGGTTGCATCTGTCATATTTTTCCACGTGATGATAAACATCGGAATGACTATAGGTTTGGTTCCCGTAATAGGTATTCCGCTGCCATTTATCAGTTATGGAGGATCATCATTATTAAGTTTTACACTTTTATTATTTGTATTGATAAAACTCGACTCTAACCGGATGGGAATTGTTTAGGTAATAAAACAGGTACATTGAAATTCTGAGCACAGGAATTACTAAAAATTCTTACCTTAACCTTATAATATATTTATTGTCTCTATTGCTCCAATGGCAATTTCTTTTAAAACTCAATTTACAATTTATGAAAGCACCGATCCGGATTGTTGTTTTATTCCTTTGCGGGATACTTGCCGGGCTGCCTGCGATGGGACTGGCCTTTAAAAATGCTGTTCATCCAAAAAAAGAACCATCCATCCATCATTATCTGTATGTTGCGGTGCCTGGCATCCGTGATTATCTTGGATATGGCGGCCATGGTTTGCTGGTGTTTGATATGGATCACCACCATCAATTTGTAAAAAGGATTAAAACATCGGGTTTTCACCCGAATAATAAGCCGTCAAATGTTAAAGGCATTGCTGTTAGCGTTCCGCTTAACAGCATTTATATAAGCACTATTGAGTCGTTACAACGTATTGACCTCACCAGCGGAAAAATCATCTGGGAAAAAAAGATGGAGGGAGGGTGCGACCGTATGTCTATATCTCCTGATGGTAAACTCATGTATCTTCCATCTTTTGAAAATACAGTGTGGAACGTAGTGGATTGCAGCACTGGTGATGTTGTTAAAAAGATACCGGGTTTTAAACGCGCTCATAACACGCTTTATGGTTCGTCGGGAAATTACGTTTACCTGGATGACCTGGCTTCACCATGGTTAAAAATAGCAGATACAAAAACGCACACCGTAGTTGGTAAAGTTGGGCCGTTTGGAAACTTTATCCGTCCCTTTACCATTAATAGCAAAGAAACCCGTGTTTTTGTAACGATAGATAGCTTGTTTGGTTTTGAAGTTGGAGATTTGAAAACAGGAAAAAAACTTGGCCGGGTATTGGTTGAAGGATGGGACCAGGGGCCGGTAAGGAGGCATGGCAATCCAACCCATGGTATAGGGCTTACTCCTAATGAAAAAGAAATTTGGCTATGTGACGGCTTTAATATGCGTTTACACGTTTTTAGCGCTGTTGAGCCTTATCAGCAATTAACTACCATACCATTGCAGGATATGCCCGGTTGGATCACTTTCAGTTTAGATGGTAAATATGCTTACCCATCAAGCGGGGAGGTTATTGATGTTAAAACCCGCAATGTGCTTTTAACCCTCAAGGACGAATTTTATAACAGCGTAGCCAGCGAAAAAATGATAGAGATTGATTTAAAGGATGGTAAGGCAGTAAAAGCAGGAGACCAGTTTGGAATAGGACGTTTTGGTAAGTGAACCTTAGTGCCAACCACCCCAAGCTAAGCGTAACGTCTTTTTAGTAAAGCATAAAACTTTTCAGTTGTTGCCGGTTTACTGTCCCAATTGTTTTTAGTTACATAGTTTGTTTTCAAGAACCGGGATGCTTCTTCAAAAGTGTTAAAACGGTTCAGTATTTCTATCGCTTCACTGTAGGCAAGGTTATAACCATTAAACAAATCTTTTACATACAGTAACTTATCATTAAGTGTGATAGCCAGTTTAATGTCACTAATTGGTTTTATGTTTGGTTGTTCGGTCTTAGAAGTTGTTTTATCCTGTGCTGACATTTTCTGATTGATGGTAATCACCTCAGCTTCGGTATCAATATTTGGCGTTCCTTTTTTACCTTTGTTGTTAACTGAAGTTAAATCTTCACTTACAATAGGCCCGGCAGTTTTATTATCCGCAATTAGTGGCTCTTCGTTTTCTTTTGCAGGGGAGGCTTCAGATTTATTTTCAATGTGACGATATTCCTCCTCATCCTCCATCATTGATGCTTCATCCAAAATAAGCTCATGCCTTATCGTCTCAGGCTCTTCTCTTATAAATGAATAAGTATCTTCCGGGCTTTCAGATTTTAAATCAATTTGCGTAACAGGCTGCTCTACCTCCGGTATAATTATTTCAGGTTCTATGGGTTTTAATTCATCTTTGAGCTTTGTTTCCTGTTTTGCCGCGCCGGTTTTCATTTGCTGCACAACAGGCTCAAAAAACTTTTGTTCATAAGTTATCTCCGGTTTTTCGGCAGCGGACTTAGTGATCCTTTTGTTTTGCAAATTAAGCTTACACAAAATCTCAATGTGATCGGTAAGAAAGTGGGCGTTAGAAACAAACAATTCAAGCTCCAGGTCATTCAAATCCTCGGTCATTGTTTGCAGGTATTCATATTGGTCACCAAGCTCTTTTATAATACCACCAATCTTTTTAAAAACTTCCTTTTGCTTCATGTCTCAATATTAGAAATGCTACTCAAAAATAAGATTAAATTCTGATATTTGGGTTTTGGGAAAGCTAAAAGCAGAAAGTAGAGAAGGAGCTTTGATCTTTTAGCTTTCATCTCTTGAAAGAGCTTTCAACTTTATATAGATACTTATAAATAAACGGTTTGGTTTTTAACGAAGATGTTTTTAAACGAAGGAGTGAGCTTGGCGGAAGCATTGAAGTTGTATGCGGGTCCATGTTCTCCGGCAAAACGGAAGAATTAATACGACGATTGAACCGTGCGAAAATTGCGAGGCTAAGGGTTGAGATTTTTAGTCCGAAAGCCGATACCCGCTTTATGGATAATGCGCTGGTGTCGCATAATGCAAATTCTATCCCATCAACCCCTGTCGAAAATGCATCGTCTATATTATTATTAGGCAGTGATGTGCACGTAATAGGCATCGATGAAGCGCAGTTTTTTGATGATGAGCTGCCCGATGTATGTAATGTGCTGGCCAACAAAGGAATCCGTGTAATTGTTGCGGGTTTGGATATGGATTTTAAGGGACGGCCATTTGGCCCTATGCCGGCTATAATGGCGATGGCTGAATCAGTAACCAAGCTACATGCAGTATGTGTAAGGTGCGGTAATCCCGCTTTATACTCGTACAGGTTAGTGCCCAATGAAAGTAAAGTATTATTGGGCGAAAAGGAAAGCTACGAGCCCAGATGTAGGATTTGCTACCACTTGACAGACGAAAATTAATCTTAATCACTATTAAATAACGCTAAACCTGACACCCGATTATGAGGTAAATCATTCGTCCTTATATAAATCATTAAAATAAAGCGGATACCTAAAACAAAATACATACTTTTAATTGTTATGTTGTTAAAAGATTTTTAAAAGTTTATGGCCAAAAAAATATTGGTTATTGAGGATGATAAGGATATAAGGGACACGATTGTTTATATACTTGAAGAAGAAGAATATGAGGTGATTTCCTCTGGCGATTCTAAAATTCTGGGGGCGGTAAATACCATAATGCCCGATCTTATTTTAATGGACAATTGGCTAACAGAATGGAAAAGTGATGCCACAGGTCAGCAGTTAAGCAGACAATTAAAAACTAACCCCTCAACAAGCCATATCCCTGTTATCATTATTTCGGCAGTGAGCAACATAAAGGAGATCGCCAAAGATGGCCTTGCTGATTCCTATCTTAAAAAACCTTTTGACATGGGCGAACTGCTTGTTATGGTAAAAAAGTTTATTAAACAAGCTTAAAACGCAGTTATTTCAACAATTAATTCTTCCTCCCTTAATAAGCTGATTTTTATTTTCGGTTGGTATACTTTTTTTTGCGAAAAAATCGGTTTACATTTATAAACCAATTATAAAAGAAAAAAAATATGAACATGAGGAATCTGTACTTATTACTAACCGGTATATTACTGGTGGGTGTTACTGCATGTAAAAAAACGCCTGCTGTCAACAGCGGTTCCGGGAACGTTCCCGGAAATCCGGCTGGCAAAGATGTGCCGTCCGGAGCAGGGGATGGCGTCACTTTTATTAACTCCGGCACATCGGCTATATTTAACATATATGCCCCTAATAAAAAGTCGGTTACAATACTAGGTGATTTTAACAACTGGACCGCCAGCTCAAAGTATGCCATGACAAACTCGGTAGATGGTACACGATGGTGGATACAGGTGGATAATCTCGATGCGTCTACAGAATATGCTTACGAATATCTTATAGACGGTAATTTAAAGGTTGCGGACCCGTATAGCCACAAGATTTTGGACTCTGCAAATGATAAATATATCCCGGCATCAGTATATCCCAATATAAAAGCGTACCCAAATGGAAAGGGTAATGGCATTGTTAGTGATATACAATATAATGCACCCGCATATAGCTGGACAACTCCTTCATTTACCCGTCCTGATCCTAAAAATTTGGTAGTTTATGAATTACTGGTACGTGATTTTGTAGCAACCCATAGTTATAAAACACTTACCGATACATTAAGTTATCTCTCAAATATGGGTGTAAATGCCATTGAGCTGCTTCCGGTAAATGAGTTTGAAGGCAACGATTCATGGGGTTATAACTCAAATTTCATGTTCGCGCTGGATAAATATTACGGAACGCCCAATGTTTATAAGGCATTTATTGATGCATGCCATGCAAGAGGTATCGCTGTAATACAGGATATAGTGCTCGAGGATCAATTTGGATCATCGCCAATGGTGCAAATGTATTGGAATACCGCAGCAAGCGCACCGGCATCCAATAGTCCCTGGTTTGATGTTACCAATATGCACCCCGACGCGGTAGGTTACCAGCTAAACCACCAGAGTGCCGCCACCCAGTATTTTACCAAAAATGTTATGAAATATTGGATGCAGGAATATAAGATTGACGGCTTTAGGTTTGATGAAGCTAAAGGATATACTCAAACCAACTCTGGCAACAGTGAAAGTGCATGGGCTGCCTATGATGCTGCAAGGATTGCCACCTGGGAGAATTATAACACTTATATGAAAAGCATTGATCCTAATTTTTATGTAATATTAGAATATTTCGCCGGCAACCAGGAAGAATCGATCCTTGCTAATCAGGGAATGATGCTATGGACCAACCTCAGCTCATCAGGCGAGCAGGCTACTATGGGTTATCCGTCTAATCCGTCATGGGATCTTTCAGGTTTGTTTTATGACGGATATGGCTTTACTGCACCTTATAATTTGGTGGCTTACTTTGAAAGCCATGATGAGGAAAGGCTGCAGTTTAAAAATGAGCAGTATGGAAATAGCGCCGGTACCTATTCCACCAAGGATCTGGCTACAGGTTTAAAACGTGACGAAATGGGGGCAGTGTTTATGTTCTCTTCGCCGGGCCCTAAAATGTTGTGGGAGTTTGGCGAGCGGGGATATGATATAAGTGTAAATGACGCAACCACAGGCGGACGTTTGGGCGATAAACCTCCTCATTGGGAATATATGGCTGATCCTAACCGCCATCATTTATACCAGGTATATGCTCAAATGATAAAAATGAAAACCAAAAATCCGGTGTTCACGTCCACTCATTTTAGCTATAACCTGGGTGGTTATGTAAAAACTATCCAACTGCTTGACCCGACAGCGAATGTTGAGGTGGTTGGTAATTTTGATGTGCTGCCACAGCCTGCAGCAATTAGTTTTCCGTCCACAGGTGTTTGGTACGATAACATGACAGGCACAAGCATTAATGTTACTTCGTTACCTTATAATGTTACCCTAATGCCGGGAGAATATCATTTGTATAGTAATACTCCTTTAAAACAATAGTACAGGGGCTTACCCTTCTATTATAGAAGAGTTAGCAGGTTAAGATGATAGCACCCAAAACTTTTACCGGTTTTGGGTGTTTTTATTACAATCTATTTTTAAAAACAATTCTATTATGAAAAAGCACATTTTAAGGCTGATTGCTTTATTAATATTTGCATCGGCTGTTTCCAGCTGTTCAATTGAATACAGGCAACGACATCACAGGGATGACTCCGAACACCATCATGACGAGGGTCACCACGATGAAGATCATCATTAACAGCAATGATTATTTGCGGCTTATTGAGGTAGTAACTTATCGGCAAAAAGATAATAAACAAGAAATCCCTGCATTGCGGGGACTTTCTTGTTTATTATCTAATTAAAAAAATATATCAAATTATTTGTCGTGCTTGGTTACCAATACCCAATCAACCAGTACTGTAGCTTTCCCTGATTTGATCTGATCCACAGTTGTTTGCGGCAATCCAAAATAGGGCTCGGTTACCTTGTTTACTCCCTGCGGGTAACCGCCGCCCAGCGCAAAGTTAAGAATCACAAATTTAGCATTATCATAAGCCCAGCGGCCATAATGCTCCACCATTGCACGGGTTACAGTGTATGTAATAATCCCATCAACTTTAAAAATAAGGCTATCGGCTGTCCAGTCTACTGTGTAAACATGCCATTGTGTTACATCTATTCCCTGCGGAAAATGGTACCTGTAAGCTAAGGGCGTATTGCCAAAATAACCCGGCCCGTGTAGTGCGTTACTAAACCATGTAGGGTCGCCAACGGTTTCCATCACATCAATCTCTCCGCAATCGGGCCATTTGCCGTTGCCTAAAGCCCAAAATGCCGGCCATAAGCCTGCACCCCCGGCCATTTTCATCCGAGCCGAAGCAGTGCCATAAGTAAACTCCATTTTTTTTTGGGTGTTTATCCGGCCGGATATAAAATCGTATTTCTTATTTTCCTTACTGGTGAAGCCAGGCTGATAAATAGCTTTAATTAGTAGCGCACCATTTTTAGCCCCCTGTGCTGCTTTTCCCTTTACAAGGTAAAGTGTAGCAGCCGAATCAACATAAGCCTGCTGCTCATTATTAACGGTGTTGCCTGTAACTTCAACATTCCATTTGGTACGATCAAGTGCCTTTTCATTAAAGTCCTCGAAAAAGACAGTATCAGTTTTGGGTTGATGCTGTGCTTTTGAAGAATTTACTATTGAAAAAACTGCTAAAAATATAAGAGGAATAATTTTCATGGTGGTTATAATTGATGGGATAAAAGTAAAATTTATAAGCAATGGAATATGTAAAAATTTCAATGCAATAGCTTTTTCGCTTTTAGGTTAGCGCAGATCAACCTGAGCTTTTATTTTAACTACATAAACGACAATGAATTACCACAAGGAATATGGACAGTTTTTATACCCGGAAATTTTTGATTTATCCAGTTCCGCATAAATTCTGAGCCTGGTTCTTCGCTGGCAATATGGCCTAATACCACCAATGATAAATTATTCCCTTTAGCCCTTGCATCACGTACATACTCTGCAGTTTCCCATTCCTGTATCTCACCGCAAATTAATACATCAGGTTTTTCCTTACTTATGGCTTCTATTTGCCTTCGGCCGCCCGCTGCTCCCAGCATCAGTGTTACTCGTGTACATTCCTGTTCAGGATCACCGGCATATCGTACTTTTTCAATATTAAGCCTGGTTTTTACATAGCCTATTAAATTTTTTAATGATGTAGCAGATGGCAAAGTAATAATATTGGGGACGCTTTGGTCGGCGTATTTTTGCCAAACCAATTGTGCCAACACGCCTGTGGTAACGCCATCAGGAACAAGATGGTGAATATAATCATGATTTCGCCATACAGCTATGTTATGCTGCTTTAACAAATCGGCCTTATATTGATAAACATCATCGTTCTGAAGCCATGCGGTCTCATCCGGATGATTATAGAATGTAGGTTCGTGCGCTATAATAAAATTGGCCCCTGCGTTTATGGCTTTACGGATAACCGCCACAGTAGCAAACATGGTTGTGACTACGCCGGTAACTTTAATGTCGCGGTTGCCGGCCTTTAAGGTATCAACCGTATTGGTTAATGCTCCCCCCGGTACCTCTTTTATAAACATATCCATTATTTGCCCTACCGTATAAGTTTCATCGGCCTTAATAAAGCCGGAAGCCTCGCTCACAACTGGTGCTGATAACACAATACCGGCCCCGATAACTGCAGAATTGTAAATAAATTTTCTACGGGTAAAGCCAGTGTAATCATTTGGTAATTTGTTTCCGGGTGTCATAATTGGTTAATTGATTTTTTATGAAGATTAGTTTAAGCACTCTGATCTTAAAAATTTAATGGTGGGTGTTTTTTATTAAAATCGGTGGCATCCTGGTATAATTTAGCCGCCTGCAACAGTTTGCCTTCACCAAATAGCTGGCCCATAAATGTAATACTGGTTGGCCGTCCTTTTTGATTAAAGCCATTTGGCAGCACCACGCAAGGATTGCCTGTTAAATTAGTCATCGATAAATTTTGGCTGAATGATGGAGTAATATACAGATCGAGTCCCTTTAACTTTTCGTACCAGCTTTGAATAAGCAAAGTGCGGGCACGGTTAGCTTGTATGTATTCAGTAGCAGGTATAAATTGAGCTGAGCGGAAAGTATTTGGCCACGCATACTTACCCTGTTGCACCAGCTCATCATCTTTATGTGATAAAACCAGTTCCTGGAACGCGGCCCCGGCTTCGGCATCTAACAAAAAAGTCATGGAGCCTATTGGCATTTTTGGGTATTCAATGGGCACCAGTTCAGCCCCCAATTCCTTTAATTTAATCAATGTAATTGAGTCATTAGCGCGATTGGCATATTTACGGTCAAAATCCGTCTTTATATAACCTATCTTATACCCTTTTAACGATTTTATATTGCCATTGTAATTAAATGGTGCTGCAATAGTGCTGAGGTCTTTGGGATCAGTTCCCTGTATGGTATTAAAAACTATGGCGGCATCTTCTACGCTCCGGGCAATGGGGCCGAGTTTGTCCATGCTCCAGCTTAAAGCCATAGCTCCGTATTTGCTTACCCGCCCGAATGAAGGGCGCAGGCCGGTAACCCCGCATTCGGTGGAGGGTGACACAATAGAGCCAAGCGTTTCTGAGCCGATTGCAAATGGCAGGCATCCGGCACTTACAGCGGAGGACGAACCTGCAGATGAACCACTTGAGCCACGGGTAATATCCCATGGGTTTTTGGTTTTTCCTCCAAACCACACATCTCCCTGCGCCAGTTCGCCCAATGAGGTTTTTGCAATCAATATCGCCCCGGCATCCTCCAGCCGGCTTACAACGGTGGCATCGATATTCAGTTGCTGATCCTTATATGGCGGAGCACCGAAGGTTGTTTTATAATCCTTTTGCGCCAGCAAATCCTTTACGCCAAAAGGAATGCCATGCAGCACGCCGCGATAATGACCGGCTTTGATTTCAGCATCCGCTTCAGCAGCCTTCGTTAAGGCATGCTCTTCGGTAAAGGTGATCACGTTAAGCAGTTTGCCGTTGTATTTCTTAAGCCTGTCTATAAAAAAATGAGTAAGTTCTACAGATGTGATCTGTTTGGTGCGGATTAATTCAGCCAGCTGCCTTATGGTATAAAAAGCAAGGTCATCACGGTTGGCCGGTAAAGTTACCTTTTCGGCTTTGGCGACAATAAAACCATTTTTAGCATCGGGATTTGTAAATCCAACAGGCACAGGATTAAAATTAAGCGCCGGAACAACGCTGTTTGGCATGGCTAATTTGCGAAGCTCTGCATACGAGGTGTTAAACTTGTCAAGGTTATTCAGCATGGAATCTGCCTGTGCATCGCTGAAATCCAATCCGATAATTTTCTCCGCTTCCTTTACAATACTGATAGTTACATGCGTTGTCTCCAATTTAGCAGTGACAAAGGACCCTAATACAAAGCTTAACGCGCAAATTGAAAAAATTGCAATGGCTTTTTGTCTGTTTTTTTTCATTATCAAGGATAAAAGTTTACTAAATCTAATATACAATAGAGTTTAAGGATAACAATTAATTAAATCTATATTTACATAACATTCTTCTTACAGGTGGGTGAACATGCACTATTTAACTATCTCAATTGCATTGCTATTATTGTTTTATCACCAGGTTACAACGTGGCTGCCGCTTTTTCCATGGAATGATGTAAAAAATTATAGCCCGAAAGAATTAATGCTTGAAGCTGGTAGTAATTTTTTATTGATGGGACTTGGTGTATTTTGTCTCACCCAAAACAACACAGGATTTTTTTGCTATTACCCGCTTATTTATTACCCCTTTCTTTTTACAGGCGAGTGTTTGCAATGGTGGCTTCCTTATTTTTCAGTTGAGTTTGCAAAATCAAAGACTAATTTTGATTATGAAAGGTTATTTTCCAGAACCACTAAATTGAGCGCTCACAAACCGGGAAGACGAACCCCCGATGCGAATCACATTGTGCTGCATTTAATAACCATTATGACCATTATCCTTGTTTATATGGATCGGCTCCGACGATAATACCGGCTTTTTTAGTAGTTGGCATTATTAGTTTAAGCTATTCATAAGCAAAACGGATTTGCGATTAATAATCCATTCAAAAAACATATTTTAGTACTTTATTCGATCGCGCTATTTCCTTTGATTATCCTTTATAGTTATTACAATATTTGATAAATAATTGGGACCAATGATCAGCATAAAAGCTTTGTGCTTCTTTTTTATTTCCACATGCTTTTGTGGAATAAGGGAATGCTTAGCGCAAGTTCCTAATATTCCCGGTAAAAGTGCTCAAAGTAACATCATAAATACATCAGTTTCCCTCGCAACTTTTATCGCCCCGCCAAATATCACTTATCAAACTCCTCAAACCTACACAGCAAATACACTAATTACGCCCTTGTCACCAACCAATACAGGTGGGGCGGTACCGCCAAATATTTACGGTCAGGTCACCTCGTTTGTGGGCACCGGTTCAGCCGGTTCAACAGATGGCACCGGGACGGGAGCAAGCATATCCGCCCCATTTGGCTTAACCGTTGATGGAACCGGAAATGTTTATTTGGCAGATTATAATAATAACCTGATCAGAAAAATTACTCCGGCAGGGGTAGTAACCACACTGGCCGGTATTGCCCAGGTACATGGTTCGGCAGATGGGAGTGCGCTAAGTGCAACTTTTGCATTGCCGGCGGGAGTAGCGGTTGATAATAGTGGAAACCTATATGTGGCAGATTCTTACAGTAACCTGATAAGGGAGATCACACCGGCGGGCATTGTCAGCACCCTTGCAGGCTCACCGGGCGTCACAGGATCTTCCGATGGGACAGGTGCTAACGCAAGCTTTAATTCACCCATTGGTATAGCGGTTGATAATTCCGGTAATATATATGTAGCCGATCAGAATAACAATATGATCAGGAAAATCACTTCGGGTGGCGTTGTTACTACCCTTGCAGGCAGCGTTACACATGGATCAGCAGATGGCCAGGGTTCAGCAGCCGGCTTTTATAATCCGGGCGGACTAACGGTAGATGCGTCGGGCAATATTTATGTAGCAGATGTATTAAACAACATGATCAGGAAGATCACGCCTTCCGGCCTGGTAACTACCGTTGCAGGGAATACTAATGCAGGCTCAAACGATGGACAGGGAGTATCTGCTACCTTTAATAACCCCAACGGGATAACTATTGATATTGCTGGAACATTATATGTGGCGGATAAGAAAAACAACCTGATCAGAAAAATAACTGCCAATGGCACCGTATCAACGTTGGCCGGAAATGGTATAGGTGGTTCCGCTGACGGCGTCACAAAAAACGCGACATTCAGCTATCCGGGTTCCATATTGTCAGATGGTGCAGGTAATATTTATGTCGGTGATTTCAGTACATTCCAGATTCGGAAAATAGGCGTGACAGGGTATACAATTGATAAACCATTACCTGCGGGTTTAACTTTTGACCCTACCACCGGCATTATCAACGGTACCCCAACAGCTATTTCGCCTGCTACAGATTACATTATTACGGCCTATAATGCTGGCGGCAGCAGTGCCACAACGGTAAATATTAAGGTAGATGATGGCCAAGCTGTTGTTTTTTCCCTAATACCTTCAAAAACCGTTTGCGATGCCGATTTTGATCCCGGAGCTAGCGGTAGCGTCCCAATTAGCTATAGCAGCAGCAACAGCGTAGTTGCAACTATTGTATCGGGTAAAATTCATATTACAGGTGCTGGAATATCAATTATAACCGCTACGGATGGTATTTCGAAGGCAACTGATACCTTAACGGTCCTTGCCGCTGTAACACCGTCAATCACAATATCTCCCGATTCGGTCCATAATTGCCAGGGCATGCCGGTTACTTATACCGCAACAGTAGTTAATGGTGGCAACAACCCTGCTTATCAGTGGCAGGTTAACGGTAACAATAGCGGAACTGATAACGCGGTATTTACCAGCAGCAATTTGAGCAATAATGATAAAATTACCTGTACACTTATCAGCAGTGCTGCCTGTGTAACCAGTGCCACAGTAAAATCAAACACGGCAACTTTTATTATTGACCCACCTTTAACCGCTTCAATAACTATTATATCTACTGTGGAAGGTGCCATTTGTGCGGGCACTCCTGTAAGTTTCATAGCTGAGCCTGTTACAACCGATAGTAATCCAGCTTATCAATGGCAGGTTAATGGTAAAGATGCAGGCAGCAACAGTTCGTTATTTACAAGCAATAAGCTAGCTGATGGCGATTTGGTTACCTGCATTATGACCAGCCATGGCAAATGTCTTATCGATACAGCGGCAACATCAAATAGTGTAACTATTAAGCTAAGTTTGGCAAGCGTGTGCACTATAACTATTCCAAATGCGATTACCCCCAATGGCGATGGAATCAATGATCAATGGAATATAGCTGCCTTACAGAACTATCCAAAATGCACGGTAAGAATTTATAACCGTTACGGTGTTTTGGTCTACAATTCTATCGGTTATCCAAAAGCATGGGATGGTACTTACAATGGCAGTTCTTTGCCTGTCGGTATTTATTATTATGTTATTGATCCAAAAGGCGGCCAAAAAGTTTTCTCGGGCTCCGTTACCATCATAAGGTAAATATAATAGACAAAGAATGGTATAAATTTTATCTATGGCTGGCCCCGCCAGTAAATACCATAAAAATTAAATTTATCGCAACTTCTTTGTTACCAGCACGTATTAGTGTGATATGAGGGGATATGTTAACATTCCGAAGTCAATTTATTGCAAATATTGTAAGGATTGTGGCGCGCGACCGGTAATTGCCCCGGTAGAAGATATAGGGTACGTTGTTAAATGTCCGAAAGATAACAGTCATTACCAAACAATGCCTGGTTTAATTGATATAGAAGACTGGAACCGGCACAATACACTTACTTTAACATCTATAGATTATAACATAAATCCGTTAATGGCCTGGTAAACTATAGGAACAATTTAACCTTGGGTCATGTTGATAAAAGATAAACCATGCAATCCTTTCATTCCAAACCTTCACTTTGACAAATAAACCCTGAATGAAATTGTTAAGGAAACTACGACGCTTTGTCGGATTCGATGATCCTGATTTATCGTTGGAAAATAAACTTTTTAATGCAATTTGTTTATTTGTAGGTGTTAGTGTAATCATCGGCTTAACAAACAATCTATTATTAGGCCTTCCATTTTATTTAATCCTTCTTGAACTGACTATTGGCGGCTTGTGCATTTTTGCCTTTTACAAGAGTAAATATATTGGTTATAAAGAAAATATGTCTCTTGGTTTTATAACCGCCGGAATGTTATTATTTATTCCGGGCTGGTTTTTTAACGGGGGCATTGAAGGATCCTCTGCATTTTCAGGTGTTTTTTTAGTTGTTTTAATTATCATATTATTAAAACGCAAATACCACTTTACTTACATCGCGTTATTAATGCTGGATTTTGTTTTATGCTACTTTTTAGAGAAACATTTTCCGCAATGGACTATACCGGCTAAAAGTATCAAGCAAAAGGAAGCTGACCTGTTTTCGTCCTCATTGACTAATATTATGATGGCGGGTTTGTTGATTAGCTTTTTGAAAAGAAGCCACGAAAAAGATAAAAATAAACTGATCGAAAAAAGTGAAGAACTTCAATCCTCACAAATAGCGCTATCAAAAGCAAAAGATCAGGCAGAAGGAGCAACTATAGCCAAATCAAACTTTTTGGCAAATATGAGCCATGAAATCAGGACACCTTTAAATGGAATTATTGGAACAGCCCAATTATTATCGTTGTCTGAGCTTTCGGCCGAACAACATGAATTGCTTCAAACCCTGCAATCAAGTAGTAACCTGCTTATCAATATTATCAGCGATATCCTTGACCTGTCTAAAATTGAAGCCGACAAACTTGCACTTCATCCAAAGCCTGTTAATATAAGAACCTGTATTAGAACCGTATTTGAAATAATTAATCCAGCCCTGGCGATCCCCGGTAAAAACATTGATCTGCGGTATACAATTGAAGATAATACTGCTCAATACTTAAAAATGGATGAAAGCAGGATTCAGCAAATACTGGTGAATCTGATAGGAAACGCCATTAAGTTTACCGATGAAGGATTTGTAGCCCTGCATATTACCGCCACTAATGTTGCCGATAATATGCAACAGGTAACTTTTAGTATAAAAGACACTGGTATCGGTATCAGTGAAGAGTCATTATCGCAGCTATTTAAGCCATTTTCGCAGGTAAATAATACTGCTTTACGAAAATACGGAGGTACCGGCCTCGGATTATCCATATGTAAGAAGCTGGTTGAAATAATGAACGGTAAGATTTGGGTTGAAAGTAAAGAAACAGAAGGTTCAGTGTTTAGTTTTAGCGTGCCTTTGCCAATAGCTTCTATCAGCAAAAAAAATGAAGAGCCTGAACTTGCCAACGGCGATTATCAATACCGGCCGCTTCAAATACTCTTAGCTGAAGACAATAAGATGAACCAGTTTATTGCAGGGAAAACGTTTAAGAAAATTGGTTATTCAATTGATATTGCTGATAATGGCAGGATTGCTATTGAGATGATGGAGCATAATACCTACGATCTCATTTTTATGGATATTCAAATGCCTGAAATGGATGGCTTACAGGCAGCAAAATATATTATTGATACTTATGGTGACAGTGCCCCACCAATCATTGCCATGACCGCCAACGTGTTGAGCGAAGACGAATTGAAATGTAAGCAGGCCGGAATGGTAGATTTTGTAAGTAAACCGTTCACCATCGACCGCCTGGAGAAAGTAATTCAAAAATGGACGCTTCAAAAAGAAAGCTACGTTGCTAAGTAGTCAATAATTTGCAATACTTGAAAAATACCATAAAATATTTAAATGGTACCATAATTAATGGTAATTAAGTGCTTAAAATTGTACCATGGTACAAGGCACACCCATTTATGATATATGTACTTTATCTGATTTTAAGCAGCATGAAATACTCATCAGCAGGTTCGCTCCCTATTTAGATCACCATAAAAACCTAAACACCGCCCACCGGCATACTTTTTATCACCTGGTACTTTTTACAAATGGCGGTGGCAGCCACAGCATTGATTTTGAAAATTTCACGGTGAAACCCTACCAGGTATATTTTATGATACCCGGGCAGGTGCATTCGTGGAACTTTGAAGGGTTTACAGACGGCTATATTATTAATTTTTCTGAAGCATTTTTCCATTCGTTTTTATTAAACCCTGTGTACCCGGAAAGTTTCTCATTTTTCAGTGGTGATACCAAAGCAGCAGTAATTGATTTGCCGGAAAACATACATCAAAAGATATACAACCTTTTTGAAGAAATTATTGAGGAGTTTGAACGTACCGACGTGCAGGAAACAGATATGCTTAGGGTGTTGATTTTGCAGTTATTTATCATAATTAACCGTTTAAATGATGGCCGGATAAGCAACGGTCCCGCTTCTTATAACCAAACATTGCTTAAAAATTTTCAAAAGCTTATCGGGCAGCATTATACCAATTTGAAATTGCCGCGTGATTATGCCGATCTGTTGTATATTACACCAAACCATTTAAACGCTATATGTAAAGATATGCTGGGAATCCAGGCAGGAGAAATTATCAGGAACAGAACAATGCTGGAGGCCAAACGCCTGTTAATTAACCCTCAATTAAGCATAACAGAAATTTCTTTTATGCTTAACTTTAATGATAATTCCTATTTCACCAAATTTTACAGAAAAGCTGAAGGAATAACTCCCGAAGAAATAAGAAAAAACATTTTAAACGTCAATCATCATGAATAACCAGGAAACTAAATTGCCAGTGTGGCCCGCAATTGTACATGCCAAATGCCCGCGGTGCAGAAGAGGGGATATGTTTGCCACCCCTATGTATAGCTTTAAATCGCAGGCAATGAACAAGAGTTGCCCTCATTGCGGTTTGGTATTTGAACGCGAGCCAGGATATTTTTATGTGGCTATGTTTGCGAGCTATGCCTTGTTTGTTGCCGAAATGATAACACTTTCGGTTACTATAAGTGTGCTTACGGGCAGCACTAACCCCTGGCTTTACGTTAGTGTTATCATAGCTGCAGGCATCATACTTTCGCCATTTAATTTCAGGTATTCAAGGGTGATGCTGCTATACTGGCTTACTCCCGGCTTACATTATCACCCCGAAATGAGCGGCGATATACCGGGAAACAAGCAGCAAGCCTAATAAGTCGGACAGGGTTTATCATTTCATTCTTGAAAATGTGGATTAGTGTCATATTAATATTGATAATGGTCTTTTCATTGCAATTTCATTTTGGCAAGGTAACTTGACTAAAATAAAAATATAAGGATGGAATATTCGCTGTATAACAATCTGAATAATTTTGATAATATCTTATATATCGGTGATGAGCCAAAAGTTTGCCTGTCAATTATAGAAGATTTTAATAACCGCCTGAACGAAATTGAGTATATGTATCAAGATTGGTTTAGTGGCCGTACCGCAACAAACAGGCATGCTAAGCATGACAGGCTTCAATATCATATTCATTATCATTTTGAAGGAGGAATAGTGATATTCAAATTTAAAAATGACGACGAACTTCCATATTATATCCAAAGAGAGTGCTTTAATGCCTGCAAAAATTTAGTGGAAGAGCAATTATTTTATGCATCATGAGTCTCTTTTAATATCCTGTTGAGTTAACTGGTTTTATTATTTGTTTATAATTAGCAAGCCGGGATTTGATGATAAATAAGCATCATTCCCGGCTTCATTATTTTATAAAACCAAGCTTATTTATTTTTTTTAATAATATATGTAACCTTATGAATTCATAAGCCGTAGAAATGGGCATAATTTGATAAATTATATTACTGATAAATTACTTGATAAATTAAATTTATTGCACCCAAATCATGGAACACAAATTAAACAACTTCAAAGCAGACCTTTATAATGTATTTGTTGAAGGCAACGCAAACGGCATTCAATTAGCAAGAGTTTTTGTTGTACTTGCAATACCGGTAGCATTAATCTGTTTTATAGGATTACATTCTGTAAAATATTAAGCAATAGCAGGGGACAATAGTGTAAGGGATGTTAAGTCTTAACACAGGCGCTTAAAAAGCAAAACAGCTGCTGCATTTTACAACAACTGCATGCTCCTAACTATTAACTAAACCAATTTATACTTTACGTTTTTTATCCTGGGGTGATTGTGCGCCGCAATATCAGCAGCAACAATTCTTTTTAAAGCTTTCATTAGCTTTGATCGGCAACTATTTCCCGAATGATTACGGGTACTTCTTAAAATATCCTCCATCAAAAATAACTATATAAAGGCCCGGCCTTATAGTATCAGCACGCAATTTTGATACGTAGTTTTACGTAATTTTCTATTAGCGTTTGTTTGATGGGAGAATTATCAGTTACAGGGTTTTCACCCGAAATATCATAGCTAATTATTGATAACCCTTAGCCTGCAGGTTAAACAATTCAGCATAACGGCCATTTTTTTGGATGAGTTCCTGGTGACTTCCAATCTCTGCAAGCTCACCTTTTTCAAGCACCAATATCCTGTCGGCCATGCGTACTGTACTAAAACGGTGAGATATCAATACGGCAGATTTACCTTTGGTAAGTTCAGCAAAACGTTCAAAAACCGAATATTCCGCACGGGCATCCAGTGCCGAGGTGGGTTCGTCAAGGATCAGTAACTGGGCATTACGCATGTAAGCCCGTGCAAGCGCAACCTTTTGCCATTCGCCGCCCGATAGTTCAACCCCTTGTGCAAAACGTTTGCCTAGTTGTTGGTCATATAATCCTGGTAGTTTAGCAGCAAGTGTATCGGCAAGGCTTTGTTTGGCTGCTGCTTCAATTAAAGGGCGGTTATGTTGTTGATTGATATTGCCCACTGCTATATTTTGCGCAAATGTCATCTGGTAACGTAAATAATCCTGGAATATAATACCTACGTTAAGGCGCAGGTCGGCAAGGTCATAATTGCGCAGGTCAGTTCCATCCAGTAAAATACGCCCTTCGGTTGGGTCATAGAGCCTGGCAAGTAATTTTACAAGGGTTGTTTTACCTGCGCCGTTCTCACCAACCAGGGCAAGTTTTTCACCGGGATTTAGTGTGAAGCTCAGGTGCCTGTTGGCCCATCTGTCGGAGTTTGCATACCGGAAGCCAACATCTTCAAAAACAAAGCCCTGCTGTATGCTTTTTGGAAAAGGCAAGGGGTGCGCCGCCATTTTTATCTTAGGTGTTATCTCAAAAAACTCAAAGAAATCCCGCAGGTAAATAGCTCCCTGTGACATGGAGGTAAAACGCGATAAAATGCCTTCGAGCAGCGCACGTAATTGCCTGAACGACCCGGCCAAAAAAGCAAGCTCGCCAATGGTTACCGTGCCATCAACCGCCCTTACAATAATAACCACGTAGGCGGCATAGTAACCAATACTGCCCAGCATGGCAAAAAACGTACCCCATAAAGAGCGTTTTATAGATAATTGCTTATTATCGAGATAAAACTTACCAGACAATTCTTTAAAGCGTTCAATAATAAAGCCCGAGAGGTCAAATATCTTTACCTCCTTGGCAGTTTCATCACTTGCGCCCAGGTAACGGATATAATCCAGCTCGCGGCGTTCAGGGGTTTGGCCGCGGGTAAGGGCATACGTTTGGTCGTTAAAATAAGATTCTCCTAAAAAGGCAGGGATAATGGCAATGAGCAGTAATATGATGAGCCAGGGATTAAAAACCATCAGCCCGGCTGCCAGGAAACCCATGGTTATAAGGTCCTGCACCTGGCTCATTACCTGCGAAAGTAAAATAGTACGGCCTACAGTTTGCTGCCGGGCGCGTTCCAGCTTATCATAAAATACAGCATCTTCAAACTGGTCAAGGTCGAGCGTTGCCGCATGTTCCATTATTTTTACAGAAGTATGGTTGCTGAAAAGGTCGCCCAGTAAGGAATCTAATAGGGTGTTACCACGGCTGAGTGCATCAGTCAAAATAGCAAGGCCGAATTCAAGGCCCACCAATTGCCACAAATAATGGGTGCCCGCCCCATGTTTATGGCTCAATAAAATTACCTGGTCAATGATGAGCTTGCCTACATATAACAGTGAAACCGGCATGGCCGAGCGGACAACGCGCAATACGGCGTTCACTACCGTCATCCAGGGGCTGGTTTGCCATACCAGTTTAAAAAATGCGGGCAGGTTGTTTAACGCGGCAAGGCGTTCTTTTAAAGTTAACGGCTCAATGCGTAAATTTTTAGGTGGACGGGTATTCAATAGTAGTCTCTTTCTGATTTAATTACAAGTAAAATTAGCTAATAAAAAGATAGATTTCGGGTGTTGAGGGTTTTGTGAGGGAGTGATGACAAAGCAATTTGACATTTCCCAAACCTGATGTTGCCGGTGCCTGATCAGGGGATTAAAAAAAATCCATTACTTTTGCCGCAATAGCATCAAATATGGGAACTTCATTGAAAAATAAATTCGACAGTATAATTTTTGACCTTGACGGTACCCTTTGGGATAGCACCGGCAATGTTGCGGTGGCCTGGCAAACCGCTATGGACCAGGTTGATTATGTTGATGAAGTGATGACACGGGAGCGGGTGCGGTCAATTACCGGTATGGCATACAATTTTATTTTTGATAAGCTTTTCCCCGAACTGAATTATGAAAGGCGGACAGAGCTCATGTCGATATGTGCTAAAAGCGAACTCGAAATTTTGCATACAGAAGGCGGAGAGCTGTATCCAAGTCTTGATGAAACACTTGGTTACCTTGCCGGTAAATACAAGTTGTTTATTGTAAGCAACTGCCAGAGCGGTTATATAGAGGTGTTTTTAAAGATAAGCCAAATGGAACATTACTTTATGGGCCATCAATGCTATGGCACTAAGGGTAATCCCAAAGCCGAAAATATAAAGGATATTGTTAACAATCATCAGCTTACAGCACCTGTTTATGTAGGCGATACCATGGGCGACTATGATTCTGCCACCAAAGCTGGTGTACCATTTATTTTTGCCAATTACGGGTTTGGCTTGGTTGAAAATGGGCAGATCGCCACCATCAGCACATTCAGCGATCTGGTGGATCTGTTATAAGCCGCGGCTACTTAGCGGAGTTCATCTTAAAATTTATACTTCTTTGGTAAGTTTAAATTTATATCCTTAGTTTTATTATATCCTAATAAAATAAAGATATGGCAACAAATCATAAATTTTCGCGCCGCGATTTTATCCGAACCGGTTCGGTTGGAATGGGTGCATTGGCTTTAGGCAGCGCATTATCATCGCTGGCAGCTTCGTCGCCCCAAAAAAAGCTGGGGATTGCTTTGGTTGGTTTAGGTAATTATAGTAACGGGCAGCTTGCGCCTGCATTGCAGCATACGCAAAATTGTTACCTGGCAGGGATTGTAACGGGTACACCTTCGAAGGCAGCGGATTGGGCGAAGCGCTACAATATCCCGCAAAAAAACATTTATAATTATCAGAATTTTGATGAGATCGCCCATAATCCGGATATTGATATTATTTATGTGGTGCTACCGGTGTTTTTACACAAAGAATATACGATAAGGGCCGCAAAAGCCGGCAAGCATGTGATTTGCGAAAAACCAATGGCGCTGAATGCCGGGGACTGTGAGGACATGATAGCAGCCTGTAAAACGGCCGGCCGCATGCTTTCCATTGGTTACCGTTTGCATTTTGAGCCGCATAACCTTGAAGTGATGCGCTTGGGACAGCAGCAAATATTAGGGAAAGTAACTAAAATAGACACTGGCAACGGGTTTACCTACCGCGGCGACCCTAATGCATGGCGCTTAAAAAAGGCAATGGCCGGCGGCGGCGGCTTAATGGATATGGGAATATACAGCATACAGGGAACCCGTTATACCTTAGGGCAGGAGCCAATAGCCATTAAAGCGACGCAGGAAAAAACACGGCCCGATCTTTTTAAAGAGGTTGACGAAACCGTTTTTTGGGAAATGGAATTTCCCGGAGGGTTTAAAACTACAGGGAAATCAAGCTACAATCACGACTGGAGTTATCTGAAAGTTGATGCAGAACATGGTAAATTTGAGCTTGGTCCGGCGTTTGGCTATGGGGGTATTGATGGTAGTGTAAACGGCAAGCCTATGCCATACCCGCAAATTATACAGCAAGCCGCCCAAATGGATGATTTTGCACAATGCGTGAGGCTAAATAAACCTACCCGTGTTCCAGGGGAAGAAGGGCTGAAAGATATGAAGGTAGTAGATGCAATTTACAGGAGCCTGGATTCGGGAAAGTGGGAGAAGATAAGTTGATTGGGTGAGTGGTTGATTGGGTGAGCAGGGAAATCGCGTTTAAGTACTAAGCGTATAAATTTTGGCTAAAGCCGTTTAGTCGCTTCGATTTTAACCGTTGGCTGAAGCCAAACGGCAATGAAATGCAAGCAATCAAATATCTAAAATCATTGCCGCCCC
>JAQBOU010000094.1 GCA_028287865.1 Mucilaginibacter sp.
GGTTTAACAGCCTGTACTGGCTTAACAACAACAATTTTTTCGATTTGCTGATCTGTATCAATAGTTGGATCTTCGTCTTCAATAACTTCAAAAGTTTCCGCAACCGTTGCTGCTAATGATTCATCCGACCCATCATTGTCCTCCGCAATAACTTCGTCAGCTTCATTTTCAGCTATCAGTTCAACGGTTTTTATCGTATGTTGTGAAAGGCGGTTACCCATTGCTTTCATCCCCTTTACATCTATCAGGGATGCAAGGTCAACTTCTATAGTTTCGGGAGTTTGTTCCTTTCCCTTTAGCTGTTCAACTTTTACAATTGGCTGTGAAGCGCCCGAAATAAGCACAAGCTTTGAACCGTTCTCATCGCTGATAATGCTGGTTTGTTTGCCGGTAGCGATGTTCTCGAACACAAACCTTTTTACCATGTAATTTTTTGATTTGCCATCAACATGAATAACCGAATAAACCTTCGAAGGATCGTATTTTTCGATCACAATCATTTTATCATCAAAATGATTGTTCAGATCAAAGCTTGTCAGTTCATAAATTCCACTGCCTAAAACCGTGAGTATCCTGTCATCGCCGTCAAATTCACCTAAGTACTTACCCCGGCCATCGGCATTTAATCGTTTTAAAATATCATCGTACCATATTTTACGACCGGCAAGGGTGGAAATACCTTTGCTTTTGAGCGCAATCTTTTTTACCGGGTATTTGGTTATAATATTACCGATAGAATTACGGCCCTTAATCGCCAAAACAGCAAAATCTTCATCAAACTGCAGCTTTTTTAGCTTGCTATGCGGTTTCAACTGTACATTAACCACTTCGGCCTCGCCGTTCGGATTGGCAGAAAAGTATAACACCCTGCTTCCCTTGGTTCCCTTGGTGAGGTCATATTCCTTATCACGTGTAACCCCAACCACCGAAAAACGCTTAATATAGCTTACGCCGCTCTGACCGTCTTTATAGATCATATTATAAACCGTGCGTTCGTCGTTCTTTTTAAATACAGCTACGTGGATGATTTCTTTACCTACAAAAACCTTGTCCTGTACTTTGGTAATCATGCAGCGTCCATCTTCGCGAAAAACAATCACCTCATCAATATCTGAGCAATCACAAACAAACTCATCCTTTTTAAGGCCCGAACCAACAAACCCATCAACCCTGTTAACGTACAATTTCACATTGGCGAGCGCTACCTGTGATGCCTCTACCCTGTCGAATGTGCGCAGCTCGGTTTTGCGTTCCCTGCCCTTGCCATATTTGTCTTTTAACTTTTGAAACCAGGCGATGGTGTAATCAGTTAAATGTTTAAGGTGGTGCTTCACCTCCTTTATCTCATTTTCCAGTGTCTTTACCTGTTCATCCGTTTTTTTAACATCAAAACGGGTAATACTGCTCATTGGTTTATCGATAAGCTTCTTGTAGTCTTCGGGTACAATCTCCCGGTAAAACATGGGAAAAAATGGTTCAAATAAACGATTCAACACCTCTACCACCATCTCAAAATTGTTTGAGCTTTCGTAGTCAGCATTTTTGTACATGCCTTCCTGGATAAATATTTTGAGCAATGAGCTGAAAAATATTTTCTCCATCAACTCTTTCAGCCTGATCTCCAGCTCCATTTTTAGCAGGCGGCGGGTATTATGCGTACTTTCGGTAAGCATGTCGTTCACGCTCATAAACCGCGGCTTATCAGCCTGTATTACACAGGTATTGGGCGATATGGAAACTTCACAATCGGTAAAGGCATATAAGGCGTCGATAGTTACATCCGGCGATATACCGGGCGCCAGGTGTACTACGATCTCTACACTGCTGGAGGTATTGTCTTCTATCTTTTTTATCTTGATCTTGCCCTTTTCATTGGCTGCTACAATACTTTCCATCAATCCACCGGTAGTGGTGGTATAAGGAATTTCGGTAATGGCCAGTGTTTTTTTATCGCGCTCAATGATTTTGGCACGCACCCTTATCTTACCGCCGCGCTGTCCATCGTTATAAGCGGCAGCATCGGCCATCCCTCCTGTAGGGAAATCAGGCATTAAATTGGGCAGATTGCCTTTAAGTACCTCAATGGAGGCATCTATTAATTCGATGAAATTATGGGGTAATATTTTAGTTGCCAAACCAACGGCAATACCATCTGCGCCTTGCGCAAGCAGCAAAGGAAATTTAACCGGAAGCGTAATTGGCTCACGGTTACGGCCATCGTAGCTAGCTTGCCAGTTGGTCGTCTCCGGGTTAAAAACAACTTCGAGTGCGAACTTTGAAAGACGCGCTTCAATATAACGGGGAGCAGCTGCGGAATCACCCGTTACCGGATCGCCCCAGTTGCCCTGGCAATCAATCAGCAGGTTCTTCTGCCCTATCTGCACCATGGCGTCACCTATGGAAGCATCTCCATGCGGGTGGTACTTCATGGTGTTACCAATAACGTTGGCAGCTTTGTTAAAACGTCCATCGTCCATCTCTTTCAGCGAGTGCAGGATGCGGCGCTGTACGGGTTTTAAACCATCATTTATATGCGGAACGGCACGATCCAGGATTACATAAGAAGCATAATCCAGAAACCAGTTTTCGTAGAGCCCGTCGAGTGAGATAATGTTGTGTAATTTTTCTTCGTTATTGGCAGGGATCTCTTCAGGAGTTAAATCTTCACTCATTATTCAGCTAAAAAATTTGGATGGGTAAAGATAGTTTAATTTGAAGATTTATGAATTTGAGAATTTGAAAATGTTAATTAATCAATCCTTCCTCATCGCCCGTATCATTTGCCCGTAATCCCATTTACGCAGCATGGCATTTACGGTATTGACTATGCGTTTGGCCCGCGTTTCACTGGTCTTGGCACCTTCTATCCATTTTATAAAATAATCGCGGTGTGATTTTGCAAGGGTGTTGAAAAAACCCCAGGCCTCTGGTTCAAAATCAAAACATTCTTTCAGATCATCCGGCACTTCTATTTTATATTCCAGGTCTTCTTCAATCTTTACATGCAGCATTGCACCTTTATTTTTACGAATGCCTTTCCTAACTTCTGCCTTCAGCGCCATAATAAAGTTGCCTTCGCCCATGGGCATTAACGCCAATCCTTTCACCGCAAGCCCATCCAGCATCCCTCTAACCCTGAAAGACTTTTTGTTGCCGGGCTTTAATTGCTGTGCCAGGTCTGCGGGTATTTCAATATAGGTCCACCCGGTTTTTTCCCCCTGATCAGCAAACTGTAAAATGATGGTATCAAATTCAACCATATAATTAAAAAACGTCTTTGCTACGTTATTAAGCCTGTTATATTAAAAGATTGTTAAATCATCAAATTACAGCATTTCTGCTATAATTAATCAAATTCATCCCATGTCTTACCGGTATAAATCTAGTAACAATTTAATATTATGAAAACTTTAAATCAATGATATTTCCCTTAGCCATGTCGGCATTTTGCGGTGCTGTTAAAGCCAATACTCGTCATGTTCGCTATTGCAATACAGGTACCGGATGGAAGATCACCAATGTTACAGCGCTTTTGCATGAAGACTACAGCATAGAGACAAGAAAACTAACGAGTTTAATAATTAAACCTATAACTGCACCATACCCGCAACTATACGTTGCGGGGTTCTTTGTTGTGGTTTTGAAACAGGTTGGCGGATAGTCAGAATATTATCCAGGCTATTCACTTTGTTGGCGTGATCTACCCGGTTTATTCGCTTCTTAAACTTTTCACCGGGTTCATCAGCGCAGCCTTAATTAATTGAAAGCTTACAGTGGCTAAAGCAATAATAATAGCCATTGATGCCGAGAGCGCGAAAATATCCCACCTGATACTGATCCGGTACGTATAATCCTGCAGCCATTTGTTCATTGCGTACCAGGCGATAGGCGAGGCTATTAAAAACCCAAAAATGATTAAGGCTATAAACTCTTTTGAAAACAAATAAACAATGCCTGAAACAGAAGCACCCAGCACCTTTCGGATTCCAACTTCCTTAATACGCTGTGCTGCCATAAACGAAGCCAGTCCGTATAAACCCAGACAGCTTAATAATATAGCCACTGCAGCAAACCAGGTATAAATATTGGCGAGCTGATTTTCCTGTTTATACATCCTGTCAATACGATCATCCAGAAACTGGTACTCAAAAGCGTAACCGGGAAATATTTCACCCCATATTTTTTCAATAGCCGGTAAGGTTGAAGCTATATCACCCGGAGCCAGTTTAATATTGGTAAGGCTATAAGCTCTTTTAACGGTAGTAAGCATCATGGGCGCGTCTTCGTTTTTGAGCGAGCGGTTGTGATAGTTTTTCAAAACGCCAACAATCAACCCTTTTGCCTTTGGGCCTAAGGCCATCTCTTTGTTTAGCGCATCCGGCGGATTACGGATTCCTAATTTTTGAATCAGTGCTTCGTTTACAATAAACTCCTTGATTGTATCTGATGGCAAAAAATTCCGGCCGGCCACCAATTTTAAATGATAGGTTTTTAAATACTGATCATCTGCGAGCTTGAATATAGAATAAAAATCGGTATGTTTTGCCGCATGGTCAAAGGTAAACCAGCCCCAACTGTCGTCTTCGCCTGCCGGAACATCTGAACTGAAACTTAACTGTTCAACGCCTTTGAGGTCGGTTAGCCTTTTTTTAAGATAATCGATTTTGCTGTTAGCGATGCTATCCTGGGGAAAAGGTACATTAACAATGGCATTTTTAACAAAACCCAGGTTGGTTGTATTAAAGTAATTCATCTGTTTTACAATTATTATTGTGCAAATGATTAATCCCTGTGCAACAATAAATTGAAATACCACCAATCCGCGCCGCAAGGAAATTCCTTTAGCAGTTTTAACTGCAATCCTGCTTCTTAAGGCATTTATAGGGTTAAAGCCCGAAAGGACTATGGAAGGATAGAAGCCTGCCAGCAGGGTTTCACCAAGCATCAACACTATTAAAAACATACCTGCATTAAGCCGCAGCAACATGCCTGCAGCCAATGGGAGATCCAATATTCTGCCAACAAACGGAATGGCAGCAAGGCTGATTCCAAGTGATAACACAACAGAGATAACTACGATTAAAAGTGTTTCAGTCAAAAACTGTATTTGCAATTGTCCGCGGTTACCACCAAGCACCTTACGTATGCCTACCTCCTTTGCGCGGTTTACGGCCTGAGCAGTTGCCAGGTTAATAAAATTTACGCAGGCAATAATGAGTATAAACGAAGCGATCATCCACAACATCCGGATCATTTTTGGGGTGATCGAAAGGTTTGAGTAATCACCTGCCTGGTTATCAAAGTGTATGTCCTTTAAAGGCTGGGCCACTTCGCTATCGGTAATGCCATCTGTATGGTGATTTTTTACCATCGCCCTTAAACGGGCCGTGATATGTGCCTGTGTTACATTAGCGGGCAACAAAATATAACAGCCGAAATTGGAACTGGTACTGTTCCAGTCTTTTGATTTCAGGATGTCTGCTGTGAAACCGGTACCCATTGCAATAACCACCCTGAGCTGAAAGTCGGTATTTTTTGGGATTGGCGCCAGGATACCTGTTATTTTAATAACATCGTGATTGTTCCATTTAATAGTTTTACCCATGGCGTTTTTCCAGTCGCCAAAGTATTTGTCGCCAATTTCCTGTGTGATAAGGGCATTGTTAGGGTCTTTTAAAGATGCAGCGGTACCTGCCAGCAGCGGAAAGTTAAACAGTTTGAAAAAAGCAGGCGTAGTAGCAAACACGCCCGATGTTTCTTTAAATTTTTTATCAGTTTGCCCTGCGGCGTTTAAAACCTGTATCTGCTCGTCATGTTGACTAAAGATGGGAACAACTTCCTGCACCTCGGGTATCTCTGTACGGACGCCTTGTGGTATAGCAGTTGAGATGCCCGCACCATAAAAAATATCTTTACTGTCGGAATGATGGTATTCAGTCAGCAGCCGGTAAATGCGGTCTTTATTTGGATGGAAATTATCAAAGCTCAAATGGAATTGTATCAGTACAAAAATTATAAGGCACACAGCGGTACCCGTGCCCAAACCAATAATATTTATTAAAGTGTAAGATTTTTGACGGATGATGTTACGCCAGGCTGTTTTAAAGAAATTTGGTATCATATCAGTTGGTTTACAGGTTTGTACATTGAACAACACCTTTAAAGCGACAATGTAAGTGCCAGCGTGAAAAATGGCGTTTTTTAGCTGGATTGCGCACCATTAAATTTACAAGTGTACGAAAACGGACATATCTACGTACGATTTCGTACATCGTTATTTAAATAAAAATCAATTGCTTAACTCCCCTTTGGAGCACAGCGTCTTTGCCTCAATGAGCATATATGGTGTTTGAATCCAAATCCTGTAAAAAATTATATCTAAAAGCTTAATTTAAAATTGCTTGGTAAAGAAATGCTTTTATTCAAATTATCTTTAATAGATTTGGCTCCCACAATCAACATTCTTCTATTAATTTTAACTAATCATGAAAAGAAAGCTATCCGTAAAGCCTTTTATTTTACTTGCGGTCATATTATTAACTGTAAAAAGTGGAATTGCACAAAAGGCAGCTGCGTTTTCAATTAACAATAAGACAGTAAAAGTTTATTTAACAGCCAAAAACACCGAAAATAGGATAACAAGAATAGAAACACTTCACTTTACGGATAAACCCCAGCCTGGTGAAACCGAAGTTTCGGTGTTTGTTGATCCGTCAAAAACCTTCCAAACCATGCTTGGGATTGGCGGCGCTTTAACTGATGCTGTTGCCGAAACCTTTTACAAATTACCAAAAGACAAACAGCAGGAATTGTTAACTGCCTATTATGATAAAAACAAAGGCATTGGTTATACATTGGCACGTACCAGTATTCAAAGCAGCGATTTTTCGAGCGCTAGCTATAGTTATGTAAAGGATAATGATGTATCATTAAAAACATTCGATATCAGTCATGATGAAAAATACCGGATTCCTTTTATAAAAGCAGCTATGGCTGCAGCAGGCGGCAAACTAACCCTATTTGCCAGCCCATGGAGCCCGCCGGGATGGATGAAGACAAACGGAAATGTATTGCACGGCGGAAAACTAAAAGCCGAATATGACCAGCCCTGGGCAAATTTTTATGTAAAGTTTATTCAGGCGTATGAAAAAGCCGGCGTACCTATTTGGGGTCTTTCTGTGCAAAACGAACCGATGGCTACCCAAACATGGGAATCATGTGTTTATACAGCAGAAGAAGAACGTGATTTTGTTAAAAACTTTTTAGGGCCAACGTTATACAAAGCGGGTATGGCTAATAAGAAATTAATTGTTTGGGACCACAACCGCGACTTAATGTACCAACGGGCAAGTACCATATTGGAAGACCCGCAAGCTGCAAAATATGTGTGGGGCGTAGGTTACCATTGGTACGAAACCTGGACCGGCGCAGGCATGAACTTTGAAAATGAAAGACGTGTGGCAGAAGCATTCCCCGGTAAGCATTTACTATTTACCGAAGGCTGTTTTGAAAAATTTGATTTCAGCCGGTTAAATGATTGGGCGCTTGGGGAAAGATACGGAGCCTCCATGATCAACGATTTTAATGCAGGTACCGTTGGATGGACGGATTGGAACATTTTGCTTGATGAAACCGGCGGGCCAAACCACGTTGGTAATTTTTGTTTCGCCCCTATCCATGCTGATACCAGGAATGGAAGCCTGATCTATACCAATTCTTATTATTACATGGGTCACTTTTCAAAATTTATACGTCCGGGAGCTAAACGCATTATAAGTGCAGCAAGTCGCGACAAGCTTTTAACTACCGCTTATGTAAATACTGATGGTAAAATAGCAGTTGTAGTAATGAACAAAAACGACGAAAATATTGATTATTATCTTTGGCTTAAAGGCAAGGCTGCCAAAATAAGCAGTCCGGCGCATTCCATTGCAACATTAATAATTGAATAATAAACATTGTCAGCAATGCTCCGGATTAGCGGAGCATTGCTTGCTTATTTACCAAAATCGCTAAACCGGTAGGTGTAAGTAAATAAGAAATATCGCCTTATGGGCTGGTATTGAATGTCATTTATCGTATTCCCTGAAGCGTAGTGGAGGGAGCTTACGTTTTGATTCAACAGGTCATAACCGGTAATTCTTACTTCGCCTTTATCTTTTTTCTGAATATGCCTTGCGAACGAAAGGCTAAGCAGATTTGAATTTTGCCTGAAGCCCTGGGCCACTAACGGATTATAACTATAAGCATAATTTACATTCCATGTATATTTCTT
>JAQBOU010000086.1 GCA_028287865.1 Mucilaginibacter sp.
TTCCGAAGCCTGTTTTGCTATCTTTTCCATCTCTGCTATAGCCATAGGCTCATATGCCTCAAACTCGAGGCGGATAACAGGCTTTCCTTTTGTGGCATTGCGTACCGTTCCAATAAAAATATCAATTCCGCCAGACTCAGGAGACATGATCCAGTCAACGCATGATTGGATGTTTAGCGGTGAAGAAAAAATTTTAATTTCTGTATTCAAGCTTATATAATTAAGATTTATCAGCCCCCGCTAACCGGCGGAATTATAGCAATTTCGTCCCGTTCATGTAAGCTATCGCCCGGCAAAGCATATTCGTTATTTACGGCTACCATATACGAGGCTAATTGTTTAAGCCGTGGATACTCACGCTCAAGTAAATACTTTAAATTATACACTGTAGCATCATTACAAAGCTCCAGGTTAATTGAAGAACCTCCGAAAATATCTTTAGAAATGCCAAAAGCAAGGATCTTAATTTTCATTAATCAAAATTATATAAAAAGTTTAATATATATGTTTATGCAACATTATTGAACCATTATTAAGAACAATAGTTTGCCAGATTTGTTGTATTAATATGGCTGAAATTTCAATTAAACGGGTATCGGTTATTAAAATTAATAATTCGGAGTTCATTAACACCACAGACGCACTGGCTGTTGAAGAACCTTTAGAGATCCGGCTGAAATATTTGCTGAATAATGAACCTGTCATTAAAAGCATTTCGGTTACCATGCGCACACCCGGTAATGATGCTGAGCTTGCTTCCGGTTTTTTATTTACCGAAGGAATTATCAAAAACAGGAGTGATATTGCATCGGCAGCACATAGTTTTATTGCCTGCGCTGAAAATAAGGAAAATATCATTCAGCTTACCCTTAAGGATGGTATTGTTCCTGATCTGCACAACACGGAGCGCAACTTTTATACTACCTCCAGTTGTGGCGTATGCGGTAAGGGCTCTATTGACGCGATAAGAACGGTTAGCCCCTTTATTCAGCAAGCGGATGATTTAAATATACAAGCTGAACTATTATATCAACTTCCCGATCTGTTACGACAGCACCAGGAGGTTTTTAGCGACACGGGCGGCCTGCATGCATCGGCTTTATTTAATTTACAGGGAAAACTTTTGTTGGTAATGGAAGATGTTGGCCGGCACAATGCGCTGGATAAGCTTATCGGCGCAGCACTCAATAATAATATGTTGCCTTTAAATCAATGTATATTGTTATTAAGCGGCAGGGCAAGCTTTGAATTGGTGCAAAAAGCGGCTATGGCAGGCATTAAGATCATCGCGGCAGTAGGTGCACCATCAAGCCTGGCTGTTGAGCTGGCTGAAGAATTTAGCATTACCCTTGCAGGATTTTTGCGAAATAAACGTTTTAATATTTATACAGCGGCACGCCGCATATTAACACCTGATTATGAAACTACGAATTAAAAGCGATTCTATAAGATACAGACTAACCAGGACAGATGTCAAAGATTTGGCTGCAACCGGTTATATCGATGATAAAGTAAATTTTGGCGGACAGTCGCTTTCATATGCCATACAGGCTACCGAAGGAGATGCGCTAAAATCAACTTATGAAAATAATAAGATAACATTGTTTATGCCTCAAAGCATGATCAGCGAATTACAAAATACTGACAAGGTAGGTTTTGAAAACAGTAGCGGCGCTTTGCATTTATTGGTAGAGAAAGATTTTACCTGCCTTGATAATGTAGCCGAAGACCAAAGTGATAATTATCCCAATCCTTTAGCTGAGAATTATTATGAAAAACGAGATTAATCAACCGGGCGCAGAAAATCCAGAAGAACTGCTGGATTTGAAAGTAACTGAGCCAAAAACATGGGCAGCTGGCATACCGGCTGTTACTGCAGCATTGAGTGATATTTTGGAAGAAGCTGGTACTGTGCGCGGTATGGAAGGCCTGTTTCACATGAATAAAAAACTAGGTTTTGACTGCTCCAGCTGTGCATGGCCCGACCCGGATGACGACCGGTCGCCAATAGCTGAATATTGTGAGAACGGTGCTAAGGCTTTGGCAGAAGAAGCTACCACAAAAAAGCTAACCGCCGAGTTTTTTGCAAATAATTCGGTAGCCGATCTTGCAAAGCTCAATGATATGGAGATAGGTAAAAAGGGCAGGATTGCCCAGCCGGTTTACCTGCCCAAGGGTGGTACCCATTATCAGCCGATAAGCTGGGATAGTGCTTTCGAAAAAATTGCGCAGCATCTTAATGAGCTTGATTCGCCAAACGAGGCGGCATTTTACACCTCGGGTAGAACCAGCAATGAAGCTTCGTTCATGTACCAGTTATTTGTAAGGGAATTTGGCACGAACAACATGCCCGATTGCTCAAATATGTGTCATGAGTCAACCAGCGTTGCATTGGCAGAAGCCCTTGGTATGGGTAAAGGTACCGTTACCCTTAACGACTTTTATACCACGGATGTGATCATCATCATGGGGCAAAACCCCGGAACAAATCATCCAAGGATGCTTACCGCTTTACAAAAAGCAAAGGAGAACGGCTCAAAAATAATTGCGATTAATCCCTTGCACGAAGCAGGTTTAATGGGGTTTAAAAATCCGCAAACGGTTAAAGGTGTATTAGGTATTACAACCCAACTGGCCGACTTGTACTTGCAAGTGAAGATAAACGGTGATATGGCCTTATTAAAAGCAATTGAAAAACTGCTTTATGAAGCCGAAATGGAAACACCCGGGCAGGTTTTTGATCATGAATTTATCAAAAATAATACGGTTGGCTATGTAGCATTTTTAAATCATTTGCAACAATATAAGGTAGATGAGCTGGCGGTGGCGGCCGGCGTACCTGTCAGGCAGATAAAAGAAGCCGCCGATATGCTAAAAAATAAAAGCCGGATTATAATTTGCTGGGCAATGGGCATCACTCAACATAAAAACGGCGTAGCTACCATTAAGGAAATTGTTAACCTGGCTGCGCTTAAAGGCTGGTATGCCAAGCCAGGTGCAGGTTTATGCCCGGTACGCGGCCATAGCAATGTGCAGGGAAACCGCACCATGATGATCTATGATAAACCCTATGAAAAACAACTGGATAAGATAAAAGAGGTATTTGGATTTGAACCGCCGCGTGCCCATGGTTATGACGTGGTCGATTCAATCAAAGCTATGAATGAAGGTAAGTTAAAAGTATTTTTTGCCATGGGCGGTAATTTCCTTTCTGCTACACCGGATACCAATTTTACTGCCGCTGGTTTGCGAAAAATGAAATTAACGGTTCAGGTATCGACAAAACTAAACCGCAGTCATCTGATACATGGCGAAGAAGCTATTATATTGCCAACCCTGGCCCGTAGCGATAAAGACGTAGTAGGAGGCGAAGTTCAATTTATAAGCTGCGAAAACTCGATGGGGGTTATACAAATGTCTAAAGGGGTTCTTAATCCTATTTCTGATAACTTGCTTAGTGAAAATCAGATAGCTTGTAAGCTGGCAAAAGCTACACTTGGTGATCGTACCACGGTTGATTGGGATAAGTACGCTAAAAGTTACGATGAGGTAAGGGACCTTATTGAAAAAGTGATTCCCGGTTTTGATGACTATAATAAAAGAGTACGGCAGCCCGGAGGCTTTTACCTGCCAAATGGCCCGCGCGAAGGCAAATTCGAAACCGATGACTATGGAAATAAAATTGCATTTACGATTTCGAATCTGCCTGAGCATAATTTAGCACCTGATGAATATATGATGACCTCCGTAAGAAGCCATGACCAGTTTAATACCACTATTTATGGGATGGAGGACCGGTACCGGGGAATTCACAATGAACGCCGCGTTATTTTTATGAATAGAAAAGATATACAGAACGCAGGTTTTGCAGACGGTGAAAAGGTAGACTTATATAATTATCACGGCGGAATTGAACGGGTTGCACGCCTTTTTGTAGTGGTGCCCTATAATATCCCCGAACGTAATACAGCTACTTACTATCCTGAAACAAATGTTCTGATACCGATAGATAGTGTGGCCGAAAAAAGCAATACACCTACATCAAAACTGATATTTATAAAAATAAAGAAGCATGACCCGGCCGGGTTAAATTAATATAAGCTAATTACCTCCGGAACGCGGCGATTGCCGTTTCCCATCGGAAATTGTCCCCGTTCCGGATTGTCATACTGCATAATAAATTTGCAAAATCCCGCAGGAGAAATGACAAAAAAGGTGTCACCCTGAGTAACAAAATTTCGTAAAATTTAGGTGTAATAAAAAAAGGTGTCACCCAAAACAAACAGTCATAGGTGGCCTGGTCGAAGAGCCCAGCACACATGATTCAATGGGCTTACATGACCTCCTGCGTTATATAACTCACATAACCTGTCGTGGGTAATATTCGGGTTGGATGTCGTTTTATAAGCGCCAAACTCTTAAAGTGTTACACTAATTTCTACCAAAAAACTAAAGAAAAATTTCTTTAAACTTGATTCATGAAATTATATAACACCAAAAGCGGTATTGTGCTGGATTATCATGACGCAATGTATGTTATAGATGAACCCTGGGACCTGCTAATTAACCGGGATGATCTGGCGGATTTCCTGTTATCCGAAATTAAAACAGCAAAGCTGCTTA
>JAQBOU010000100.1 GCA_028287865.1 Mucilaginibacter sp.
TGAGTTTATAAGCTGTGCACGACTTTCTGTTTCGGAGATCTGATCTTTTATTTGTTTTATTTTAAGATCCATTACAGACAGGGCGCTTTCCTCCTTTTCGGCCATCTTTGCAAACTGGTCGGCTTCGTTGAGGGCATTTTGATATGCCTGTGCAGCTTTGTTAGCCAGGTCATTACCTTTGGCTTCATCCAGCTGCTTTGTTTCTACCCGGTCAAGTAACTCGTTGGCTTTCTTTTCCCATTCATCAGCGGTGTTGCGGTATTGCAGTTCACTTGCGCGATGCTGCAGGGCCAGTGCTTTAATTTCAGCTTCGCCCTGTATAGCCTGCTGGTAATTTGATCTTAATTCACGCAGGATCTGGTCTGCCATCTTTGCAGGATCCTCTAATTTATCAACTGCGGCATTAGCTTCTGCCTTGCTTATACGGAATAATCTGTCGAATATGCTCATTGCATTAAAAATTAGATTAGTGTTAAATCTGTTTGTTATAAAAAATTATCTTCTGCGCCCAAAACCGCCACGACTGTGCCCAAAACCCGATGATCTGCCGAAACCGCTGCCGCTGCTATGGCCAAAGCCACCGCTGCGCACACTTTGTGAACTGCGGGTACCAAATGACCGCTGCGACCTTACAGGCGAACTTAAGCTGCTGCGACTGCTCATTCTTGATGACATTGCAGAGGATGTAGTTGGCCTGAATGTGCTTACCGTACGTACACGGCTATAATATGATGGGTAATAGCCATAGTGGTACATTGGCATGTAATAAGCATGCGGACGCATCAAATAGCTTAGCAATAAAAAGTCGGTAAAGGAGAACGATGAATGATAATAATTGTCATTCCCAACATAGTTAGGATTCCCCTGGATATTTAATTCTGCTGTATTATTAGCAGTATTAGGGTCTACATTGATCCTTGCTACGGTTACCGAGTCGGCATCGCTTACATCATCAACCACCTTCAGCTTATTAGGGCCGCTTTCCTCTACTTTTAAATAATCAATGTTACCATCCTTATCAAGGTCGAGGTTATTGATGTGATTGCTGGGGTCATTGATCCCTTTTTCAAGTGTTTGTGGATCGGTGCTTTTTTTAACCAGTTGAGCCAGTTTGTTTACATCAAAGCCGGCAGGGGCATTGTTGCTTTCAATAGTTACATTATTTTGCTGCGGTGGGTTTTGCTGGCAACCGGCGGCAAGTATAACAACCGAGGCAAGCGCTATAAATATCTTTTTCATTTTTTGTTAAAATTAAAGGTCCAAAGGCATAACAAAACTATAAATGTTTTGTCATCAGCCAATGTTTGTTCTGATTTATATTTAGATAGAACATATTATTTAATGTTACAGAACTTTCAAATGATAATAATATCATAAAATGAAAGCTAAATACATTTGATTTGTTTTAAAGCGTTTGAAACGTTCGGCATATTTTAAAGGTTTTTATATATTTACGGTTTTTGCATTAATGGCCCTCTGGCCAACCAATTACAAATTTAAAAATGATGTTTATTACTACAGCTAAAAGATTTTGTTTTATTATTTTATTAACGACCACTTGTATGTCTGTTAACGCGCAGGTAAATTCAAACCAAAACACTACCCGGACAATTTTTGCCTACGGCGGAGGCTTTACACCGCAGTTTATGCGGTATATTATTACATTAACGAAAAAAACAAACCCTAAGATTTGCTTTTTAGCAACCGCCACAGGAGACAATGCCAATACTATTTTAGCCTGGTATGCAGCCTGCGAAGATTTACCGATGAGGCCCTTTGTTCAAAAGTCATTTGTGGCTTCCTATACCGAAGTGAAAACATTTGAAGAAAACCTGTTGAGCATGGATGCCATAGTGGTTGGCGGTGGTAACACCCTTAACATGATGGCGATATGGAAGGCACAAGGAATTGACACCGTGTTAAGAAAGGCCTACAACAAAGGGATTATATTAAGCGGCGGCAGCGCCGGTTCATTATGCTGGTTCCAGGGCGGTACTACCGATTCAAGGCCCAGGGATCTTTCTATCGTTCATGGATTAGGATTTATTCAAACCAGTCATTGTCCGCACTACCACAGCGAGCCATTACGCAAACCGCTTTATTTTGATAATATTTTGAAAGGCAAATTAGCCGCCGGTTATGCCATTGATGACAAGGCCGGGATCGTATTTGAAAATGAGAAATATATTAAATCCGTTGCGATTGATGAAAAGAACAATACCTATTTTGTTTCGGTAAAAGATGGTAAGGTTGATGAACAGCTTTTGCCTGTTGGGCAGATAATAAAGTAACGAGCTGTTTTATGAACGCGATCAATAATTTCAATAAAATAACGGATTTGCTTTCATGCTCGGGACAGCCAACCGCAGATCAGTTAAAGCAATTGGCAGCTGACAATTACCAGGTAGTTGTAAATTTAGGGATGAGTGATGGCAAATATGCCTTGCCTGACGAAGCTGCATCTGTTAAATCGGCAAATATGGATTATTACCATATCCCGGTAGTTTTTGATGATCCTCAATTAACAGAACTTGGTAATTTTATAAATTTTATGAAATCTCAGAGGGATAAAAAGATCCTGGTTCACTGTGCAGTAAATTACCGGGCATCTTCATTTACAGGTTTATACTTATTTGCCGCCGGGCAACTTGATGAACAGCAAATGCAATTATTTATCGAAGATGTATGGCAACCTGATGCAGTATGGCAGCAGTTTATTGATGATAGTATAGCTTATATAAAAAATCAAAATGTTTAATAAAAAATCCTGCTAACTATTTTCATTGTTCAGCGCACAGATTGCGTCTTTCCTGCCAATAAACGTGATCGGCTTATTGCAAATCACCTAATCCACAATAAACTACCAAACTAATAGGGATTTTCTTAATTTCGCCACCTCATACGCGTTAAAAATAAAATGGACTATCAATTTAAAGATATAGAGAAAAAGTGGCAAAAGTTTTGGGCTGATCATCAGACGTTTAAAACCGAAGATAAATCCACCAAACCCAAGTATTATGTGCTTGATATGTTTCCTTACCCTTCGGGCGCAGGGTTGCATGTAGGCCATCCGCTGGGCTATATTGCCTCTGATATTTTTGCGCGTTATAAAAGGCTGAAAGGCTTTAATGTATTACACCCCATGGGATATGATAGTTTTGGCTTGCCGGCCGAGCAATATGCCATCCAAACCGGGCAGCATCCCGCTATTACCACCGAAGCAAATATTGCAACCTACCGCCGCCAATTGGACCAGATAGGCTTTTCTTTCGACTGGAGCCGGGAAGTACGCACCAGTTCGCCTGATTTTTATAAGTGGACGCAGTGGATCTTTATGCAACTGTTTAACTCCTGGTATAATAAGGATGCAGATAAAGCCGAATCTATTGAGAAATTAGTAAAGCATTTTGAACAAAGCGGATCAACCGGCATCAATGCTGTTTGTGATGATGAAACAGCAAGCTTTACTGCGGATGAATGGAAAGCCATGAGCAACCAGGATCAACAAAAGGAATTATTAAAATACCGCCTTACCTATTTACGCCAAAGCACCGTAAATTGGTGTGCCGCATTAGGTACTGTACTGGCTAATGACGAGGTAAAAGACGGTTTTAGTGAGCGTGGAGGATACCCCGTTGAGCAAAAGAAAATGATGCAGTGGAGCATGCGCATCACTGCCTATGCAGATAGGTTATTGAAAGGCCTCGACAGCATTGACTGGCCCGAGCCTTTAAAAGAAATGCAGCGCAACTGGATAGGCAAAAGCGTGGGAGCGTTGGTAAGATTTCAGATTTCAGATTTCAGATTTGAGAATGAAGATAAGACTAATCTCCAATCACTAACCTCTAATCCCTATATAGAAGTTTTCACCACCCGTGCTGATACTATTTTCGGCACCACTTTTTTGGTGATAGCGCCCGAGCATGAGTTGGTAGCCTCATTAACCACGCCTGACCAAAAGGCTGATATTGAAGCCTACATAGCAATGGCCAAAAAGAAATCGGAACTGGAGCGTATGGCTGATGCTAAAACCGTTTCGGGTGCTTTTACCGGCAGCTATGCTATCAACCCGGTTAACGGCGAAAAGATACAGATATGGATTGCCGATTATGTACTGGCAGGATACGGTACAGGCGCAGTAATGGCGGTACCATCCGGCGATCAGCGGGACTATCTTTTTGCAAAACACTACAACTTACCAATCATTCCGATCATCGACATACAAAAAATTGACACCGAGGCCGATCCAACCAAAGAAGGCCGTTATATTAATTCAGGTTTTATTAACGGTTTAACTTACAAGGAAGCTATCGTGGCTGTAGTAGCCAAATTAGAAGAATTGGGCGCGGGCAAAGCAAAAGTAAATTTCAGGATGAGGGATGCCATATTTGGCCGCCAGCGTTACTGGGGAGAACCGGTACCGGTTTATTTTAAGGGCGACCTGCCTTATTTGATCAGTGAAAATGAGCTTCCGTTGGTGTTGCCCGAAGTTGACAAATATTTGCCAACAGAAAGCGGTGAGCCGCCTTTGGCGAGAGCAGAGAACTGGAAGTATAAACCGACCGCGGCCCCCTCTAAATCTCCCCCGGTAGGGGAGACTTACCAAGCACATTTAACTGGTAGCTACCGTGAAACGGCTGATCCTATATACTATGAACAACTAAAGAATTTTAGCGCAGCCAATAGAAATCAACCGACCGAAGCCGAGAATACTTTGTGGCAACTATTAAGAAAAGATCAAACTGGTTACAAAATAAGAAGACAACATGCAATAGATATATATATTGCTGATTTTGTTTCCCTGCAAAAAGGTTTGATTATTGAATTAGATGGACATCATCACAAATTAAACAAAGAGGCTGATGATGCGAGGACCGAAGTATTAAATCATTTTGGATTTACAGTAATCAGGTTTACTAACGATGAAGTGTTACAGAACCCACAAAGGATTTTTGACCAAATAAAGGAAAAGTTAAATTCATTAGAAAACAGAGACTTAACTAAATTCTCTGATGCGACCAACACAAGTGAAGTTAAAGTCTCCCCTACCGGGGGAGATTTAGAGGGGGCTGGTAACGCTGATACATACGAATACGAGCTCTCCACCATGCCGGGTTGGGCTGGGTCAAGCTGGTACTGGTACCGTTATATGGATGCGCATAATGACGAAGAGTTTGCATCAAAAGAAGCCATAGCCTATTGGAAAGATGTTGACCTGTACATTGGTGGCAGCGAGCATGCTACCGGGCATTTGTTGTACAGCCGTTTCTGGAATAAGTTTATGAAAGACCTTAGCCTTGTTGTTGCCGAAGAGCCTTTTAAAAAGCTTATTAACCAAGGGATGATACAGGGGAGAAGCAACTTTGTGTACAGGCTGATAGATGAGATGGGACGTGGTACCAATACCTTTGTTTCGCATGGATTGATCAAACAATTCAAAACATCACCACTGCATGTGGATGTTAATATTGTTGAAAATGATGTGTTGAATATAGAGAAGTTCAAAAAATCAAGGCCCGAATATGCAGATGCTGAATTAATACTCGAAAACGGAAAATACATCTGCGGTGTTGAGATAGAGAAAATGTCAAAGTCAAAGTTCAATGTGGTTAACCCTGATGACCTGATTGAGCGTTATGGCGCGGATACTTTGCGCATGTACGAGATGTTTTTGGGCCCGTTGGAGCAAAGCAAGCCCTGGAATACCAATGGTATTGAAGGCGTATTTAAGTTTCTGCGCAAATTTTGGCGGCTGTTCCATAACGAAGCCTGGGAGTTTAGCATATCAAATGATGAGCCGACCAAAGCCGAATTTAAGTCGCTCCATAAGATCATTCGTAAAGTGGAAGAAGATATAGACCGTTTTTCGTTCAATACATCGGTTTCCAGCTTTATGATTGCTGTAAATGAGTTAACGGATTTTAAATGCAATAAGCGCGGTATATTGCAGGATATGGTGATCATCCTGTCGCCTTATGCACCGCACATTTGCGAAGAGCTTTGGATCCAGCTTGGTAATGAAGCCGGTACTTTATCCTATGCCGCATACCCTAAATTCAACGCCGCTTACCTTATTGAAGATGAATTTTCGTACCCGATCTCTATTAATGGTAAAACAAAAATGAATCTTAATATCTCCTTAAGTCTGGAGCCGAAAGATATTGAAGCCCATGTTTTAGCCGATGCAGGTGTTCAAAAATATCTTGGTGGTGCCACCCCTAAAAAAGTGATTGTGGTTAAAGGCAGGATCGTCAATATTGTACTTTAAACACTAAGCACATAACCAATCAATTACATTTTAAATTAATGGCAAAATAATGCCAATTAGGATGTAACATTTTAAGCTTTTTTGCCTCCAATTAATAAAATCACGAAAGAATGAAACGTTTTTACATATTTATTGCAATTATTTTTTCCTTTTTAACGGCCAACGCGCAGTTTGGCGGGGGATCTGGTATTGTCGGAAAAATATCAGGAACTCTGATTGATTCAGTTACCAGAAAACCATTGGATTATGCGTCTGTCGGTTTATATCACAGCGGTGGCAAAAGCCCGATAACGGGGGTAGTAACAGACGCGAAAGGAAGCTTTAAGCTGGATAATTTACATCCAGGCAGTTATAAATTATCTATAACCTTTATAGGCTATCCAACCAAAGTTATTGATCCTATTATTACTACCGATGCAAAGCCGGATAAAAACGTTGGCAACATTTTAGTATCTCCGGGCGCAAAATTATTAAAGGAAGTGGTTATCCAGGGACAGACTGCCTTGATAGAAAATCACATAGATAAAATTGTATACAATGCCGAAAAGGATTTAACCGCAGCCGGTGGTACGGCAACAGATTTACTGGAAAAAGTTCCGGAAGTATCGGTTGATATTAACGGTAACGTTTCTATCCGCGGAGATCAAAATGTGCGGGTGCTTATTAATGGCAGGCCTTCCGGAGCAACATCTGCTAGTCTTTCCGATGTGCTGAAATCCATACCTTCAGATCAAATCAAAAGCATTGAAGTTATCACATCACCTTCTGCTAAATATGATGCAGAAGGTTCCGCAGGCATTATTAATATCATAACCAAACAAAAAAACGTTTCAGGTATTAGCGGTTCAGTAAGTGGGGGTGTGGGCACAAGGCAAAACAATGGTAATTTTAATATCAACTATAATAAAAACAGGTTTAGTTTATCGGCAAATATTGGAGGCAATGCATCATGGCCTCAAACTTCATTAACTGATTTTCAACAGCAGATTAATATTGATACTGTTCATACCTCTACCGAATCTAAAGGCAGTAGTGTGCTTCACAGGCATGCTTTGGTGGGAACGTTAACTGCCGGGTATGAGTTTAATAGCTTTAATAGCATAAGCTCATCTTTTAGATTTAACCAAATACAGTTTAATAATAACGGCACATCAAATACATACTCTGCAACTCCATATTCCAGCAATAGTCTAACTCATAATCTTATAGACGGTTTTGACTGGAACCTGGATTATGTACATAAATTTAAAAAGGAGGGACATGAGCTTGATTTTTCCACACAGTGGAGCCATAATAATGGAGTAACGGATTATACTAATTACTATTCGGCTGTTTTTCCTAATATTCAAAACAATATTGATGGTATAAATAATGAATATACCTTCCAGGTTGATTATACGTTGCCTATTAATAAAGTGTTTAAACTGGAAGCAGGGGGCAAAAGTAAAATTATTAAAATAAGCAGTAATTCGGATTATTATACTTATGATACCAATTCAGATGCTTTTGCATTTGATCCTGTTAATTCAAACATTTATGATTACAATCAAAATGTCTTCGCAGGCTACTCAGTTTTGACTATTACACTTCCAAAAAAATACACCATACTTGCAGGCCTGAGGGCTGAAAATACAGACATTCATGGGTATCCCTATAATGTGTCACAAAACTTGTTACCTTTCAGCCAAAATTACACCACTTATATACCAAGTTTAACGCTCCAAAAACAACTCACCACTACTCAAACTTTAAAATTGGCCTATAGCAAACGTATCACCCGTCCTAGTTTACAATATTTAAATCCGTTTGTAAATCAAAGCAATATTCAAAGTCAAAGTGTTGGCAATCCTAAACTAAATCCTGAAGTGTCTCAAACCTTTGAATTGGATTACAATAGTTTTATAGGTACATCAATATTGAATTTATCTGCTTATTATAAGCATACAGCAGGGCTTATAGAAGGTATTGCCAAACCTATTCCAGTTATAGTTGCTGGAGTTGCCGAAGGTGGTACACTTACTACGTATCAAAACATCGGTAATAATAACTCTATTGGAGGTAGTTTTTTTGGAACTATTAATCCCTTCAAATTTTTAACCATAATTGGAAGCCTAAATGCATATACCTATAAGCCAGATCCATCCAATGTTTTCCATTTGGATCAAACACAAAATGGCACTTATGTTCAATATGGCGGCTTCCTTCGGGCGACTCTGACCTTACCAAGTAACTACCTGGCTGAGGCATTTGCATTCGGAAATTCTCCCCGCCATACTATTCAGGGTACAACACCAACATTCAGTATATTTGGGGTTGGCGTGAAAAAGCAATTTATGCAAAAGAAAATGTCAATTGGCCTTAACGCTATAGATCCGTTTAATAAATATAAAGATTTTGATTCAAATTTAAAAAGTCCTGGCTTTTCACAAAGTAGCCAGTTTAAGTTACCGTTCCGCTCATTTGGTTTAACGTTTAGTTACAGTTTTGGTAAATTGAATTTCACCAACCCAAACCAGCAAAAAAAAGGTGTTAACAATGATGACTTGAAACAAGGCGATCAGCAAGGGGGGGTTGGAGGCGCGCCTGCAGGAGGGCGATAATTAGTTTTAAAGGTTGTTAGGTTGTGCGAATGATTGCTAAGTTTCATCGTTCGCGCATTTTTTGTAACATATGTATTACAATTAAATTTAGATAAATTTTTTTATGGGACCTGTATTATTTTCCATTTATCTTTAATTAACTAAATTTTATTAAATATGAAAACAGAAAAATTAAACTTAGCGGGCATTAAAAATGTGCTAAGCAGATCAGAATTGAGAAACATCATGGCCGGTAGTAACAGCGGTCAATGTACTCAGGGCTGTGGTAGTTATGCTACTACGCAATGTGGAAACTATGGAGTACAAGGTCAATTTTGCTATTACCAATTTTATGAAGATTGCGTAAGCAACTGCACTCAATTATAATTTGAAATTAAAGAATAGCAGATTAATGAGCCGTCTGCTATTCTTTATACTTTTGCTTTTAAAAAGCTATTTCAATTCTTTTGAGGCAACCGCTAATTGGTATGTGGTTTGATGACTTCAAGTTAGTCAATCATCTATGTCAATCCCAATTTTTTGCCTTTGTTGGCGCTCTCAAGGCTTTTCACAAACAAGTCATTTTGCGTTTCCTTTTCGTTCAGTTGGTTTAACATTTAGTTACAGTTTCGGTAAGCTTACCTTTGCAAACCCTAAACCAAAGAAAGGCGATGTTGATGAAGAAAAACAAGACCAGAGTGGCTCACCTGGCGGCGCTCCTTCAGGCGGAAGATAATTAATAGAAGCAAGACTATAAGAGGCAGGAATCAAGAGATTGGTTCCTGCCTCTTACCTTTGTTGGTGTTATCACCAACACACCGCTTGTCTTCAGCCAACCGCAAATTGGTATTCTACCCACAGACAATGGTGTATTTGTTGGTGATAACACCAACAAGGGCGAACGGTATGCATCATGCTTTCCGCCGTAAAATCATGGTGAGGAAGATTCTTCGCTCTCGCTGCCAATGACAAACTTTTATTTAAAAAATCTTCAGAATACCTATGGTGACAACGCCAACAAAGGCGAAAGGAATATCTTCTTCATCAAAAGAAACTGACCTGCTGATCAGGCGCAGAAGCCCCTCATTCTGTTCAGGGTGAAAAAGAACCTTCCTGCTTCTTAAATCTTACCGTCTTGCTTCTCTCTAAGCGTCTACATCAATCCCGATCTGTTTAAGCAACAGCGATGCGTTAAAAGTTTTGCATTCGCCATGTTTTATTTTATAATCAAATAGCATTTCACCATCTTTTACCTGGATGTCAAAATAAAAATTACGAATATAATCGGGGTGGGTTTTTTCCAGTTCAGCTATTTGCAGGTCGTGGGTTGCTACCATTCCGACAGCCTTTTTCCTTATCAATTGTTCGATAACTGCTTTTGAGCCAAGGTATTTATCAACCGAGTTGGTGCCCCGCAGCATCTCATCTATTAAAAAGAAAACCTTTTCATCCTGCACCGCTTTTAAAAGCATTTGCAGGCGGTCAAGCTCAGCCTTAAAGGTAGAGGTGCTTTCATTTAATGAATCCTTAATACGCATATATGTTAACACCTGTATTACAGATACCGTCATCTCACTGGCGCAAACAGGTGCCCCGCAAAGGGCAAGAACCGTATTAATGCCGATGGTGCGTAAAAAGGTACTTTTACCAGCCATGTTCGATCCGGTGATGATGTCAATTTTAAAGGTATCATTCAGTTCATAATCGTTTTCAATCCTTTTATTTATACTGATAAGCGGATGGGCCAGATTTTTAGCAGTAAGTGTGTAGTTATCGTTATTGAAAATGACCGGGAAGCACCAGTCCGGATAATTGCTGGCAAGGCTGGCAATGCTTATTAAGGCTTCAAATTCGGCTAATACATCAAATGCAGCCTCCATGTTTTCGTGGTTATCGCGTTTCCAGTTTTCAATAGCGATGATCTGGCGAATGTCCCAGAGAAAAATAAAATTTATTATAGCGCCTACTATCAGATTTAAATGGTAGTTAAGCTTATTTATCAGTTCAGCTAATTGTTTTATTTGGGCCGATGTCTGCCCTTCCTTTAGCTTTTGGATCAACCCAACACAATAGGGTGACTGCCATTGTTCCTGTTCAGCTTTTTCAAAAACAACTGCATAATTTCCTAACGTTTGCCCTATCTTACCGGCAATCATATCAGCTTTTTTTATATACTCAGCCTTTAAGGACACAATAGCAAGGTTACCAAGCCCTATTAGTATACCGATAGTGATTAAATTATGATAAAAATATCCCCCTGCAAAAACAGCAAGCAATAAATAAGGGGTTAGTTTGCTATAAATCTTCAACCATTTTTCACCGGAAAGATTTAACGGGATTTGCAGATATTTAAAAAGCATTTGCAATTGGTTTTCCTCTTCGTTTTTTGCAAAAAGTAACCGGGCCTGCAAATCCAGCTTCCAGTCGGTTTTTGATGATAGATCCTTTACCGCTTCCTGCCTTAGTTGGATGGTTTCTTTTTTAGCAGGTGCACTCAACCAGTTTGCCAGTTTGTTATTGCCGCCATGGGTCGCAGCCCTGTTAATCAGTTGAAATAAAGATGCATTGCCATAAATATCCAGGTCGGCACTGTAATAGTGCCCGTCGCTGGCGAAACGGCTGCCATTGTTATAGATGTTGGTATAGTTGAATATGCTGCCAGCCTCATTTTCATTGATTTTTTTCAGGTCCAGGTAATACTGCTTTTGCTTTTCAAAAAAACTCTGGCGCGATACCAGCCACATGAAGCCGAACATCAGCACAATAAAAGCAACCGCAAGGATGGTGAAATCATTACGTAAAATAGCGAAGCTGGTGGCTAAAATAATTAACGCGAAGATGCCCAGCCGCAGGAGGGAATAAGTATTAGCCAGCCTTTTGTATTTATCTGCTTTTTCTGTCGCAAATGCGATTCTTTGCTGGTAATTGTCGATGATATTTTGTTCCACTATATTTTGTTGTAAGGTTGAAATGTTGTAATGTTGGAAAGTCTTTTAGCCGTTATTAAAATAACTATACAACTTTGCAACATTACAACATTTCAACAACTTAATGAAAATCACTTTTATAACCGTTGGCAAAACCGAAGATGCTTATTTAAAAGAGGGCATTGATAAGTATGTTAAACGCTTAAAACACTATACCAAATTAGTTATTATTGAAATTGATGAGCTTAAAAACACCAAAGCTTTAACCCGCGAACAGCAAAAAGCCAAAGAAGCTGAGTTGATCCTTAAAAGAATAATCCCAACGGATAACGTAATACTGCTCGACGAAAAAGGTATGGAGTTGTCTTCGCAACAATTTGCATCGTTCATCGATAAAAAAATACTTGGCTCCATTGCTAACCTGGTTTTTATAGTGGGCGGCCCTTATGGATTTGATGCCGCTGTTTATCAGCGTGCAAATGACAAACTATCGTTATCAACTATGACCTTTTCACATCAAATGGTACGGTTGTTTTTTATTGAACAGCTGTACCGTGCTTTCACCATTTTAAAAGGTGAGCCTTATCACCATGAATAAGGAGAGTTGGTAAAAATGCAATGGTCAATAAAAAACAATTGGCTTACGGCAAAACCCACCTTTCACTACTCACTAAAAAATAACTAAATTTGCAGTATGTCAGCAGGTCACGATCATTCTCATGGTCATTCCCATTCTCATCATCACCATGATCATACGCCAAAGCTCGATCATTTAAACACCGCATTTATTGTCGGCATCATTTTAAACTCTGCTTTTGTAGTTATAGAAGTTGTGATGGGCCTGGCAACCCATTCGCTCTCTTTGTTAACCGATGCCGGTCATAATCTAAGCGATGTTGCCGGCCTTGCCCTTGCTTTGCTTGCTTTTAAATTAACCAAGGTAAATGCTACCAGCAAGTACACTTATGGCTATAAAAGATCAACCATCATTGTATCCTTTTTTAATGCGCTGGTACTATTTGTTGCGGTTGGCTTTATCGGTTACGAAGCAATATTGCGTTTTATGAACCCTGAAAAAGTTGAAGGCGGAACCATGGCCTGGGTGTCGTTAATCGGCATCGGCATTAATGCCATTACTGCGTGGCTTTTTGTAAAGGATAAGGATACAGACCTAAACGTAAAGGGCGCTTATGTCCACATGGCGATGGATGCTATTGTATCGTTCGGTGTAGTTATATCCGGCCTGATCATATACTTCACTCACCTTTATTGGATCGATAGCGCTGTGAGCTTAATTATCGCTATAGTAATATTAAGAGGTACCTGGAGCCTGCTTAAAGACAGCCTCCGACTGGAGATGGACGGCGTGCCAAAGGAAATAAATCTTGAAAAAATAAAAGCGGAGCTGTTAAAAGGAAAAGGTGTAATTGATGTGCATCATATGCACGTTTGGGCGTTAAGCACTACAGAAAATGCGTTAACTGCACATTTGGTTATTGATCCTGCTTTCGTTTCTACTTTTAACGATATCAAACTCGATCTGAGGCACCGTTTGGAGCATCTGGATATTAACCATAGTACCTTTGAGCCGGAATTTAGCGATGAGGAGTGTAAGCGGCAGGATTGCTGAAAATAATCAAAGCATTCTTAATAAAGCATCTCCTAAGGAGGAGCTTAACCACTTTATTTACAGTTGTATAAACAGGATACTCCTATGGCATTAAAAATAAAGAAGAGTTTACCGGGCTGGGAAGCGGGTTGTTTATAAACACTAAAACAGAGAAATTGACTCTAACAGGAGCCAATTTCTCAAATAAATTATTCGGCTTTCTTTGTAGCCGGTTTTTTAGCTTTTGCCTTAGGTTTGGCAGCAGTTGCTTCGGCTTCTTCAGCCTTTGCAGCTTCTGCAGCAACAGGGGCCTCTTCAGCTAAGGGTACTTCTTCGGCAATCGGCGCTCCAGGGTCTTTTTCAGTAAAAAGTGGTAACTCAACAAGGATATGATACCAGCCAAGTACTTTTTTCATATCGGAAGCATACACCTTTTCTTCATCATGGTCGGGCGCTACTTCCCTGAAAAATTCCCGCAGTTTTTTACCATCCATTTTGGTATCCGGTACATTTGCGGCGCTTTTCATCCGCTCAAATACATCTGTCAGCTTTATATCGTCATCAAGACCAAAAAGGGTGATCTCATTTAACGCCGCCAGTTTTGCGGTTGATAAATTTGCGATCAATTTGGTTTTTTGAGCATCGAGACTCTCCAGGATATATCCCGTTTTATTTTGTGCCAATGCCTTCCAAAGTCCAGGCTTTCCTGATACGGCAACAATTCCCTGTAAATTCATTTATATATTTTTATTGCGAAAAGGGTAGTTAGTCCTCAATTACCTCTATTCCTAAAATCTTATCACCTTTAGCTATGGCGTCAACTACGTCAACGTTTTCAATTACTTTACCAAACACTGTATGGTTTCTGTCTAAATGTGCAGTATTAGCACGACTATGACAGATAAAAAATTGTGAGCCGCCAGTATTACGGCCAGCATGTGCCATTGAAAGCACGCCACGGTCGTGGTATTGATTTTCTCCGGTTAGTTCGCAATCAATTTTATAACCGGGGCCACCAGCACCTGTACCAGTCGGATCGCCGCCCTGTACCATAAAATTAGGGATAACACGGTGAAAAATAACGTTATTGTAGAAACCTGAGTTAGCCAACTTTTTAAAATTAGCTACTGTATTAGGGGCATCTTTATCGAAAAATTCAACAGTCATGTCGCCTTTTTCAGTTTTGATAATTGCTTTGCTCATTTGTTTTTTTGAAATAGAAGGCAAATGTAATAAAAGGAGGCGAAAGCTAAAAGGTAAAAGCAGAAAGGTAAATGGGATAAAAGTTAAATGAAGATTAAAGCCGATTACATTTCTAAATCTTTGGTTATTTCAAGTAAATATTTGATCTTCTCTATTATATTTTCTCTCATTCGATTATCAAGTATAGCATTCCAAGCTGGAAATTTACTCCAGTCATTATAAGGTTCTTCAAGCCTTTTAAACCATGACCACCAAATATTGTTTTTAGGCGTATTATTGGGAAGGATTTTAATTTTATCCTTAATGCTTTCAGGAATTTGGAAGTCTTTGGGTTTCTTTTTGGCGATAATTCCGTAAACTAAATCTTTATCATAGTTCTGA
>JAQBOU010000126.1 GCA_028287865.1 Mucilaginibacter sp.
CTATAGCCGTTATTTTTCCGAGCCCGCTTAAATGGTCTGCTACACATCCAACAAGGTATTTAAGACACAGGCAATACCTGATCATGAAAAACATGAGGAGACTAGGGCCGCTGGAGTTTTAACCCCCCGGCCCCCTGAAGGGGGAGTTTTTATCGAGCTTAAACCATCGGCCATCGATAATTTAAACTAATAGCTTTTAAAAGCTACAAGAAAAAAGGAAATGCTTAAATAGATCCAAAGAATTGAAAGCATAATATGTACCATGCTTTCTAATCGTTTGCCCCTCCATAATTTTGTTGAATATCCAAAAAACTGAACATAAAGCCTTGCTCCCCAAAATATACCCAAACCTAACGATATCCGGCTTCCCAATTTTGTATAAATGATTTCATTTGCGGAAGTGAGGCAAAGCAACCCCATAAAAATCAATATTAAAGCAATAAAAAACGTATGTACATACATTATTTGTTTGTTAATCAAACTTATATTACTTAATTCATTTACCCAATCGAAATACTTTGGAAAAATGCTATGAACCAATGCAAGCATTATTAAAATAACACCAATTACTTTAAGATTCACTTCCATTCTTTACGAGGGTGAAATTTGTTACAAATGGTGTAAATTTCCTTTCATTTACTACTGTGAAACCTGCCATTTTAAAAGTTTTATACCATGTTAATTTGGTAAAGAAGTGAAAGAAGCCAATATTGAAGGCTAAAAAATTAGGTACATCTCTTAAGTGCTCAGTAAGTATTATCTTACCCTCCGATTTCAATACTCTTTTAAGCTCACTAAAAAATTTATTTCTTTCACTGTCTTTTCTTATTTCATGAGCAGAAAAGATTAAAAAAATATTGTCGGCATAACTATCTTGAAATGGAAGCACTGAAGTACTAATCTTTAAAGATGTATTTGAGGGAATATAAACTTTTCGAGCTCGTTTAATCGAAATCTCTGTATGTTTTAAAGGATCATAAAAATCGCATACAATCATAGATGTACCAGCAAATTTTTGATTTAACAAAATACTCGTTTCGTCAAAGCCGGCATTAATACATACAATTTTACTATTCGAAGCAACATATAAATCATTTAACCAATAAAATTTATATAACCCTGATAGATCATAAATATAAAAGGAAACAATTATGGATGATGCAGTTGATGTTGTTATTAAAATAATTAAACAATTTATAGCTATATTAAATTCTTTCAGAAAATGATCCAATAGAAATAATAATAAAATTAGCCCAATAGAAAATAAATAAAAATGCCAATTAAAGCATACAATATTTTTTACTCCATCAAAAGGCTTTCTTAATGCGCCCATTTTTCAAGTATACCTTTTTTCCAGGTGTATGAAATTTCATTTACCATAAAAGCGCTGGCCAATATTCCATTTTTTAATCCAATGGCTTCAAAGAAAGGAATATTATAGCTTTCAATTTTAATTTCCTTAGGCACCCAACATTTTCTCACACCTTCAATAATAAGCACATTTTTTGTTTTGATATTATATGAAAATGTAAACGGCAAAGGTCCCGCAAATCTTCGGGCGTCCTTCCAATTCAAAAAGGGCGAATGTATTGGCAATCTTACTTCATTCTTACTTATTTCAGCTTCTATATTAAATTTTGATTGGATGGATTTAATTTTCAGTGTTGATTGTTCTTTTAACTCCTGTATGTCTGTGGCAGTATAGCTATATTGTGAAAATACATTACCAAGCATTTGCATCATTTTTTTATCTGTTTCTGATTTCAATATATATAAACCACGTAGTCTTTTTTCTGCATGGCTTTTATATTTAACAAAAGCACGGTAACCTACTAATGTAAAGTCGTTACCCAAAAATTCAGGTAAGCCTTTAGGCCGCAGTCCTACAGTTTTAACAACTGCTACAGCTATAAATGCCCATTCATCATTAAAAGTGTCTAATTTTAAACATTCAGGTATTAAATGTTCTAATTCCTTTTTTGGAAAAGCAAAAGTTAAAACAATAGAATAATCAAAAAAAGCTTCAATACAAAAGGGGTGATTTTTAAGAAAAGAAAGCATGCTCAAATTATAACGCTAATTGTTTATTGATTTTAAATTCATTGTAATAAATTAAAAGAATAAACAAAATGGCAAATACTAAATTTAGCCTTCCCCATAGCAATAAATCAGGCACTAAAATAAATTCTATAATATTCATCAATGCGATAACGGTAATTTGTAACATCACATTATGGCGGGATTTAATTCCAATTATAATCCATATGGACATTAATGTTTCTAATATCCCAATAACTTTAGTAAAAAATATTGCATGCGAGTCACCTAATATTCTTTCTACAATCATTTCATGACGCGGTACTAAATTAAGCACTTTACATAAAAAGCCATTAGCAAGCCAAACAATAGCTATAAACGTATTTATAACTTTATAAATTACTCCATCATTCATCTGGCGTTTATAAAACTGTCGTAATATGCACAAATTAATTTAGCTCTTATATTTCCGGTGCATTGATTCACCTTCACGCAACCATTCGGCTGTAGTTTCCATTTTGCAGGCTGGTGTGGATTGCTGCATCGCATACGGTTTATTTATCAACTGCTTCCAAAGCTTCTGTTAATTGGATTCCTGTTGCATCGCCGGTTGAGGCATTATTTGTTAAAACAACCACAACAATTTGCCGTTTGGGGTCGGCACAGATCATTGACCGGTATCCACCTGTGCCTCCGGCATGTTGCAATACATTTTTATCATCCGTCAAATAATGCCAACCAAGGCCCACTATATGGGCAGTATCGTTAAAAGTGACCTGGTGCGTTAATAGCAACGCCGGTCGCAAAGTCTGGTTACTGGTATTTAACTGGAGCTTCCCATAAATAAGCAGATCAAAAGCGGTACTTTTTAACACGCCGCATGCCTGCAGGGCATCAAAGTTCCATACCGGCACAGGCCTACCCTGTTCATCGTACCCCTGTGCAAGTCGGTTTAAATTGGCATTGGCGACTGTAAACATCGTTTCGTTTAGCTTTTCCGGACCTGTTATATATTGCTCAACCAATTGCCAGTATGGCTTATGGTATATCCGTTCAAGCAACACGCCCAGTAAACCGACTGCAAAGTTACTATACTCATATTTTGTGCCCGGCGCTCTTACCGCCTTAAAATGTTTAAGGAAAGAAAATACGTCCTGGATTTTATAATTCACATAGGGTTGGTCAATATCCCTTACGGTACCTTGAAAACTATCAGGAAGCCCTGGCAACCCTGATGTGTGATTAGCCAACTCTTTAAAAGTTATTGCCTTTAAAGCCGGGTTACTACTAACAGAATCCGGCAAAAATTTAGAAATTGGTGTTTGCAATGTGACTTTACCCTGGTTTATTGCAATGGCAAGCAATGTAGCTGTAAATGTTTTGGTAATAGAACCGATATCGTACAGGGTATGATCAGTTGGCAACTGAGCGTTGCCCTGCCTGGTTTCACCATAATTATAAAAGTAACTTTTCCCCTTAAAATAAACCGCGGCACTTAGTCCTATATTACCTTTAGTTTGAATATAGGCAGATAAAACCTTGTTAACAACGCTATCCAGCTGCGTTTTAAGGGAATTGTCTGATAATACTTTTTCGGATTTTAAGGTTTCCTCCAGGTATGGCTGTAAAGCCAGCGCCCTGAATTTACCCGCTTTATCGAGGCCGAATATGTACTGGTATTGGTTTATTTTATATTTATTAACTCCGTTTTTGCTGTTAATAAATACCGGCTCGCCTAACGGGGTTAACGGGAAAAGCCCGTTTTCTGCTATGCTTTTCCAGGTCTTGGCATCAATTTTATTTTTAAACGACTCACCGGCATAGGCGTAAATGCTATCTGTCTGTTTATGATTTATAAAGTTTAAAATTTTACGGGCAAGCGTATCTGTTTTTTTCTCCGTTACATCCATGCCCCCCGGTTTCCACCCCATAGCTTTTACAGCGGCCATTGAGAAATTGGACGCTGCCACTAAAGACGAACTTAAGCAGTTAAGGAAGGCAGGGAAGACCAAGTTAAGGAGCTTAGGATAACTATCTCACAAGGCTTTTTACATTCTGTTGTACTCGTTAATCTGTTAACGTCACTTTATTGCTAACGGTTGATCCCCGAATGAATTTTACCGCCAGAACATAAAATCTACCTATCGTAAAAATCATGATGTGGTACTAAGCCAGTATTTGATACCGGTTACCCGGAGATAAATCATCATAATGTAATAAGGTAGTAAAATTCAAATAAAAAGTCAATTTGATTGACTAATTTAGTCAACTTAGTTTACCTTTGTGCATCAATTCAGTAAAGATGAAAACTGTTGCACTATCACAAAACATACCCGGCACTCCATCCAAAAATTGGTTAGCCTATCGCCCAAATGTTCCGCTGGAACATGCTATCCGTATTCATTTAAATAAATTTTACCTGTTACCGGCTTTAAATGCTGCTAGTGTTATTTTAAAAAACGCCGCGGGAAAATTAACTGCGAAATATTTTACGGATGCTTTTAACGTGCTGTTAAAGCAAAATTTATTGGGTGCTGATATTGATATGGAGTTCTTTATGCTTACTATACGTGTATATAGCTCTTCGATTTTAAGCCTTGCCGCTAAGAGTTCAGCGGCTTTAAATTTTAAAGTACTGACTAACAGCAAATACAATTTGCCTTTGCTGGGACGGACCCTCTCTTTTATCAATTAATACATTTTTTATGAAAAAGCTAATCACATCCCGGGTAAATAGAAATATATTATTGTTGTTGGTTTTATTGAATACCACCTTATTTGCGTATGCCCAAAATACCATCGTAAAAGGAACGGTAACCGACGCCCGCACACACGAAACAATGCCGTCGGTAACGGTTGCTTTTGAAGGTACCAACATTGGACAAAGCAGCGACAACCAGGGAAAATACGTATTAAATGGCAACGGAAACTTTTCCCGGATCAGGGTGTCCTTTATTGGTTACAAAACTATATCCAAAGATATTATTCCGGGAAAGGTACAGGTCATTGATATTACCATGAGCGAAGACCGCAGGGCGCTTACCGAGGTGGTGATTAAATCGGGCAAAAAGGCCAGGTATACCAATAAAAATAACCCGGCGGTAGAACTTATCCGCAAAGTGATTGCCCATAAAGATCAGAACCGGGTAGAAAATTTTAATTATGCCGAATACCAGCAATATGAAAAAATGATTTTTTCGTTGAGTGATCTTTCTGAAAAGTTTAAAAGCAAAAGGATATTTAAAAACTACCAGTTTCTTTTTACCGAACAGGATTCTACAGCTATCGGCGGGAAAAACCTGTTGCCGGTTTACATGGAAGAAAAACTTTCTGATAACTACTTCCGCAAATCGCCTTATGCAAAAAAGCAGGTGATACAAGCAAATAAGCAGGTTAATTATGATGAGAACTTTATAGATAACGAAGGACTAAAGGCTTATTTTAACCGCATGTACATGGATATTGAGATATATGACAACAATATTCCCTTGCTTGGAAACCAGCTGCTAAGCCCTATTGCCGATGGTGCGCCGGGATTTTATAAGTTTTTTATTACCGATACGATAAAAGATGTAAGTCCGCAGTTGATTGAACTAAGTTTTACACCCAGGAATACTACTGATATGCTGTTTACCGGAAAAATATACATCACTATGGATGGCAATTATGCGGTGCAAAAGGCCTTATTATCAGTAAATAAGCATATAAACCTCAACTTTGTACGGCAGATGCAAACAACCCTTCAATTTGAAAAAACTGATGGTGGCCGTTACCGTTTGAGCCAGAGTGATCTGAAGATAGACTTTGGGCTAAATAAAAATAAAGGCGGGGGCGTTTACGGCGAACGGGTAGTGATCATAAACAACTTTGTTGCCAACAAACCAAGGCCGCAGGAGGTGTATGCCGGGCCGGCACAAATGATAGTTTATAACGCAAGACAAAAGGGTGATGATTTTTGGAAAGCCAACCGGCCGGACACACTTAAACCCGAACAGGCCAATATCTATAAGAATATTGATAGTTTGCAAACCATTCCGTCTTTTAAACGGACGATGAAGCTGGTTACTCTTTTTGTAGCAGGATATGATGATCTGGGTCCGTTTGAAGTGGGACCGGTAAATACCTTTTACAATTTTAACCCCGTTGAAGGGTTCAGGCTGAGGTTGGGCGGGCGTACAACTACTGCATTAAGTAAACGTTATTACTTCGAAACTTATGGCGCTTATGGTTTTAAGGATGAAAAGTTTAAATATTTTTTAAGCGGAACTTATTCGTTGAATGATAAATCGATCTATTCTTTTCCACAGGAATATGTAAGGGCCAGTGTTCAGCACGATACTAAGATACCCGGGCAGGAACTGCAATTTGTTCAGGAAGATAATTTTTTGATGTCATTTAAAAGGGGCTTAAACGAAATATATACCTATAATGATATTTTCAGGCTGGATTATGTGCACGAGTATCTTAACCATTTTTCGTACAAGTTTGAGCTGAAAAGCTGGAATCAAAGCCCCGCTGGTGTGTTGTATTTCCAAAACATCGTAAATGATCAAATTCACAATATTAATAACCTGCAAACCACTGAGCTTTCCATGGAGTTACGGTATGCACCCCATGAAAAATTTTACCAGGGCAAGCTATACCGGACACCTATTCCTGATAAATATCCTATTTTTACGCTCCGGTACCAGGAAGGTATAAAAGACTTTTTAAAAGGAGGTTATAATTACCAAAATGTGACCGCCAATGTGACCAAACGTTTTTACCTGTCGCAATTAGGATTTGCCGATGTTGAGACCGAAGGCGGGTATATCTTTGGTAAGCTGCCTTATCCCTTACTTGATATTCATCATGCCAACCAAAGTTATGCCCTGCAATTGGAATCATATAATATGATGAATTTCCTTGAGTTTGTTAGTGACCATTATGCAAGCATCAATATTGATCAGCACTTTAACGGCTTCTTTTTTAACAAAGTGCCTCTGCTGGAAAAGTTGAAGTTGAGGGAAGTAGTTTCTTTTAAATCACTTTGGGGAGGCGTAAGGGAAGAGAACAATCCCGCCAATGACCCATCGCAACTGCAATTCCCTTTAAACAAGAACGGTGTACCGCTTACCTACACGCTTAACAATGGGCCATATATGGAAGCGAGTGCTGGTGTTGAGAATATATTTAAGGTGCTTCGTCTTGATGTGGTGAGGCGTTTAAGCTACCTTGATCATCCGGATGCCCCAAGATGGGGAGTAAGAGCCAGGATAGTAGTTCAGTTTTGATGCGATAATGTATGTTTATTTTCAATAAAACTCATGTTCGTAAACTAAGTTGACCATTTAAACGTTTAACAGTAAAGAATTTAACACGTTTTTTGTATATTGACCATTAAATATTGCTTTAACCATAAAATTATAAAAGTATATGGAAACCTGCGAATCAAACAAGATTTTAGCGAAGCTGGTATATTTATTAAAGCGCTCATTAGATGAGTGGATAGAAAGCAGCCTTTGCTGTGAAAGCCAATTAACTTTTAATAAGTCTCACCTCCCTTTTTTTATGAGTATTGGTACAACCGGAATTTCCAACACCGAGTTGGCAGCTAACCTGAATGTTACTAAGCAGGCGGCCAGTAAAATTGTTAAAGAGCTGGAAGCAATTAATTTAGTAAGAAGTGAGAAAAATGAGGTGGACGCCCGTTCCTCAACGCTGTATTTAACAGATCATGGAATCCGGCTTTTCAATCATATTTCAAATCAGATCTGCGTGCTTGAAGAAGACTATAAAAAACTGGTGGGTGCCAAAAATTATGAAACTGCTATCAATGTAATGATTAAGCTTACAGCTTATCACGAAAAAAGAAGTAAAGTAGCATTAAATTAAATTATTCGTTGGCCCGAATTTGTGAATTTGGCTTAGCCGCTATCGCAAAAAGCATCCATTCAAAACATTGAGAGCTTTGATCTTATTGTATAACAATTAATCATTGAAAATTGCCCTTACCTTTTCCATAGTAAGCGGCTTACTTAAAAAATCTTTAACACAGGGATAGGTATTTGATTTAGCTACATCTCCATTAAATATGGATGATGTGGTAATGTATATCTTACTGTGCTTTACAGCATCCAATTTACGTTTAGTATATTCATCCAAAAATTCCCATCCGTTCATTTCCGGCATGTTTATATCCAAAAAGATATAGTCGGGAAAACCAAGCGGGTCATTGGTTTTAAATTGTTTAAGATGATTAATGGCTTGTTTTCCGTTTAGATCAGCTACAATTGCAATCTTTGAATTGGGCAACGCTTTTTCTATAATGATAGTGTGAATGAAATTATTAATTTCATCATCATCAACCAATAATATGTTGATTTTACGCTCATCTCCCTTGTTTACCATAGCTAATTTGCCTTATTTTCTGCTAATAGATATTAATTACCATAATTAATTTTTTTACTCTTTAATTAAAGTTCAACGATTGATATCTTGTTTTGTTTTATGCAGTAACAGTAGTTATAGCTTCTTCTTTTGTTCAGGTGTGCACTACAGAAGGCTAGAGATATGCAGCTGCCATGCAGCCGCATCAACGAAATATAATCAGATTTAGTTTAATCCGAATTAAAAAAATTTCTTTTTTATTAAAAAAATTATATCTTTAGATGTTTGATACACTATTGCATGAACCTTACTGACATTAAAAACACTTGTCATCTGTATTTGCAAGGCGAAGGGGAGATGGCAAAACTGACCCGCGAATTTGATTGGTCACAAACGGCATTGGGTGCTCCCGAGAGCTGGTCGCAAAGCTTGCTTACCACTGTAAGCATTATATTAAATTCAAAATTCCCTATGTTTTTATGGTGGGGCGATGATCTGATACAATTTTATAATGATGCATACCGGCCAAGTTTGGGAAACAATGGTAAACATCCGGGTGCTTTAGGACAGCGCGGGGAAGAATGCTGGCCCGAAATATGGCCGGTAATTAAACCTTTAATAGAACAGGTAATGTGCGGAGGGGGATCAACCTGGCGTGAAGATCAACTCATACCGATATTCAGGAATAATAAACTGGAAGATGTTTACTGGACCTTTAGTTACAGTAAGGTTAATGATGAGTATGAAAAACAGGGCGGAGTTTTAGTTATATGCAGTGAAACAACTAATAAAGTTAATGCAATTCATCAAATAGAGGAAAGTTACAAAGAACAACATGCTTTAAATATACAACTAATAGTAACTAATGCGGAGTTATCAGCAGCCAATGAGACGCTCGCCCGGATAAACCAGGAACTGGCGCTATCTCAGGAAATTTTAAGGGAGACAGTAAGCGAACTTATTGAAAGCGAAAACCGGTTCAGAACGCTTGTACGACAAGCGCCAGTTGCTATTGGTGTTCTTAAAGGGAGCGAATATGTGATTGAAACTGCTAATGATAAGATATTAGAAGTATGGGGAAAATCGCACGATATAATCGGTAAACCTTTAGAATTTGCTTTGCCGGAGTTAGAAGGTCAGCCTTTCTTACAATTACTTAATATCGTTTCCACATCAGGCAAACCATATTACGGGAAAGAGGTTAAAGCGATACTTATTCATAACGATGAACCAAAGGAATTCTATTTTAACGTTGTCTATCAGCCCTTGCAATATCAAAATGAAGCTTCAAACATAATTATGGTAGTTGCCGTGGATGTTACCGAACAGGTTTTAGGACGCATGAGTTTGGAGAAGGCCACTGATATGTTAAGGATGTCATTAAATTCGTCGGGTATTGGCTCCTGGAATGTAGAGGTGCTTACTGATGTGATATTACTTTCGGAAGAGGCTCAAAGAATTTATGGAATCTCAGCGGGCACAATTCTAACCTTTCATGAGGTGGTGGAAATGACGCTGCAATGTGACCGCGCACGAATCAGGATGGCTATTAATGAGGCTTTAGATAAGAAAAGCACTTTTAGTGAAGAATATCAGATTAAACGTTTAAATGACGACGCTGTGAGGTGGGTGAAAGCAATCGGTAAGCCATATTATGATGAGCAAGGCACCCTTTTAACTTTTTTAGGAACTATATATGATGTAACAGACACGAAAAATCAGGATCAGCGTAAAGATGATTTCATAAACATAGCCAGTCATGAGCTTAGAACGCCAATCACCAGCCTGAAAATGTCTTTACAATTGCTGGACAGGATGAAAGATAACCCTTCGCATGAAATGTTTCCGAGACTGATTAAGCAATCCCGCAACAGCGTGCAAAAGATAAGTCTTCTGGTGGAGGACTTGTTAGATTTCGGCCGTTTGCAAGAAGGGAAGCTGGAATTAAGCAAATCTTGCTTTACCTTATTTGAATTGATAAGCACCTGCTGCAATTCAATAACCATTGAGGGAAAACAACAGGTTATAATATTTGGAGACAAGAAGTTACAGGTTTACGCAGACGAGCACCGCATTGATGAAGTAATAACTAACCTTGTAAATAATGCCATTAAATACGCTCCGTCATCAAAAAATATTTTATTAACAATAGAAAAGGAAAACGATCGGGCAAAGATGTGCGTGCTTGATGCCGGGCCAGGAATATCTCCGGATAAAATTCCTTATTTGTTCGACAGGTATTACCAGGCTGATAACTTTAAATCAAAAAGTTCAGGACTCGGGCTGGGATTGTACATCAGTGCAGAGATTATTAAAAGTCATGGCGGAGAAATTGGTGTTAAGAGTGAATTAGGTAAAGGGAGTACCTTTTGGTTTACTTTACCACTAAAATAGCCAAAGGTCATGTTATTATTCGGCAGGTAAATAATTTAGTATTATTTATGCTGTTAATTTGTGGCAAAGTGAAATTTAAACCTGTTCCAGACATTAACATTTTTAGATTCCCTAAATTTAGGAAAGCATTCTTTAAGTCTTTTAATAATACTTAATGCAGATTGCACCCGGTCACTAAACTCCATGTTTTTATCCGCGCAGTATTGTAAACTTTGAAGGGATTCAATTTCATTTTCTATTTCACAAGACAGGTCCAATAAATGCTGCCTGTCAGTTGAGAATTTAATATCACGGATATAAAATTTTAAATAAACATCAATGAGTTGCAAATTACTATAATCGTCGAAAGTATAGTCGTGAAAAGCGTACAATTGCTTTTCGAATTTAGCTATGCGGATCATTTCTTTAGTTAATAAGCCAGCTTTCATAATCGTAAATTTTTACTAAATTAGAAAATTATTTAACTATTAAATAATTTATTTAAAAATAACCAAGGGGATGTTGATTGTGAAGTGTAGCCAATTAATTATAAAAACGTTGCTAACCGGTAGCAGGGAATAAAGCAACAACGGATCATAATTGAATATAACGCCTATCCGGTTCGTTGATGTCCGCTGTATAAGTGCCGAACCAATTCCGATCTGATTGCCGGGATATTATGTGAAAAGAATAACTAATTTTTTGCGAGAAAGTTTTTTATCAGACTACCGCATTCTTCGGGGTTTTCCAGCCAGGGTAAATGTCCGGCTCCGGGGATGATCTGAAACTCACAGTCGGGAAATGCCGCCGCGATACGGCCGCCTGTTTCAACGGAGGCAAACGTGTCTTTAGTGCCCAAAATAAACAGGACGGGTTGCCTCACATTCTTTAGTTGCTGCTCATCTATTTTAGGAGCAGCATTTTCCATCAGGCTCATGATTGAGATACGGTAATGAGACAATTGCCTGAAATAATAATAGCAATCAACCAGAGCCCCGGGAAGCCGGTTAAGCGTTTCGTTGCTGTGGCCCACCGACCTGAGCGATCTGAGTGCTTTTTCTTTATCTGAACGTAACAGCAACAAAAGGAATAATTTATTTAACGGTGGTTTGCTAATCATCCTGATCAGCAACGGCGGCCGGCCTTGCATTACATTGCCAGGGTTACCTAATAATGTTAAACTGCGAACATATTGCGGGCTATCTATAGCCAGCCATAAGCTCCAGTGAGCGCCCATGGAATGTGCCACAATATCAATATTTGCGAGTTTGAAAGCACTCAATACCGTTTCGAGCGTTTTTACCGCAAACCGGCGAATATCAACGCTATTATGATCCATGCCTTCACTTAATCCGCCACCCGGCCGGTTGATGGCTATAATGCGCCTGCCCTTTAATTGAGCCAGCAGGGACGCTAAAGGAAAAACATCGCCTGTATTGCCGGGAACAATTACCAACGGCTCTCCTGTTCCAATTTCTGACACCCGCACCCTTATGCCTTGCTCAGGTAAAAAAATATAATGATCTTTCGCCTGCAATCCATAAAAATCAAAAAGTTGCTTTTCAGCATCCAGGGCCTCGATTACAGCAGGGTCATTATCGCTTAGCGTAAGAGCGTTTGTTTCCATCTATTCTCGTTTTTACAGCTACCCAAATCACAATGTTTTCATTAAAGGCATTGTCCTAACTCTCCCAATAGGGAAACTTTTTATTGGTAAATATGGATTTCGGGATCATGGCATTTACACCCAGTGTTTGATCAACAGCCTGTGTAACTTCAAAATCAACCCCGGTACTGCATATTGACAGCGCTTCGTTAAAAGTGTAGCCCATATTATCCTTAATAAAATTCACCGCGTTCAAAGCAGCATTTTTCATGGCTTTACTCAAATCCGGATCCAGCCCGAGAATAATAAAATGTGTAGGCGATTCGGCGTATACGTGTGTGATGTTTTTATCCTTGCGCACAATAAACTTTGCGATCAGCGTAAGCGAAGCTTCAATAGCCACACCGCTTATTTCACCTGTGCCTTGTGCGGCATGGCAATCGCCGGTAGTAAATAATGCGCCCTTGTTGGTAACCGGTAAAAACAAAGTTGTGCCTTTTACCAAATGTTTAAGATCCATGTTGCCGCCATGAGGGCCGGGAGGAATTGAGCTTACCCTGCCCTTTTCGGGTGGCGGGGATACGGCCATAACACCAAAAAATGGTTTAACAGGTATTTCAAGGCCTTCTTTAAATGTAGCTGTTTTTTTCTTTTTATCGTATTTATAAACAAAGTTTTCGCGGGTTTTAACCTCATCACCAATGTCGCCTCCTTTTGGCCAAACGGCATTTACGCCATAGCCGCTGCGCAAAATAATATCCAGGATACGTACCTCAAGGGTATCGCCGGGCTCGGCTCCCTCAATATAAATAGGGCCGGTAAGCAGGTGCCCGCTTAATCCCGACGGCTCCGGCTTTACGTTTTTATAGATGTTGATAATGTCCTGCGCCTGTTCATCTATAGGCAGGTTATTGGCTTTGTAAAAAGCTTCAGGGTCTTTCCTGGTAACACCCGTTGTGTTTACCGTTTGAATTTCGGCAATATCGCCATCTTTAATCGTAGCTATTGGCGGCACGTTAAAACCATAATATCACCAAACTGTATTTTCGGGTGTTGA
>JAQBOU010000127.1 GCA_028287865.1 Mucilaginibacter sp.
CTATAGCCGATGACGAGGAAGCAATAAATACACCACCGGAAGAAAGTGCGCCGCCTGCATTAACTACACCACCGATAGTAAGTGCACAACCTTTACAAAGTTTACAGGACCAGAACTATTTTGAAGAAGAGCCTGAAATAAAAAAAAGATCAAATATCTGGCTCATTGTATTAATATCCATAACCGTGCTTGCACTGGCGCTGTTTGGAGTTTATAAATTTTTCCCGGATACAGCTGATAAACTGGGCGAAACCTATCATAAAATAATTGATAAACAAGATACCGCGGTACCTGTTTACAGGCACGAAATAAAAGTGGATACCATTAAAAAAGTAAAACCTGTTACTGACACTGCTATAAAAGCTGCTGCTACCGCAACACCGGTACCTGGCCCTGCTGCTGCCGACACTGTTAAACCTTCACACTTTGAAATAGTTGAATACAAATCCAGGAGTCTGGGAAGTGTGAATGCGGAGATCAGGCGTTTAAAAGTTAAGGGCATTAACGCCAAACTTATAACCGACGACGGATCAGGGCCGCTTTTAAAAGTATCCGCAGGTACCTTTACCACTGAACTCGATGCTAACGCATCGAGGATTGTTTTAGAACATGCAAGAAAGATTAGGAAAAATTCACAAGTAGAAGAAATAAAACCCCAATAATGACATTATTATTTTTACAGGTAACTGATACACTACACAAGCTGGCTGATACAGCAAAAAACGCGGGCCAGCAATTGGCTACAGCGCCTGAACATGAATTACGCTTTGGCGATTTAATTATAAAAGGCGGATGGGTGATGCTGCCGATAGGTATTTTGGCTGTATTAGGACTGGTTATATTTTTTGAAAGATTTTTTACCATACGTAAAGCATCTAAAAACGAATCGAACTTAATGGTACAGGTACGTTCAAGCATAATGACGGGAAACCTGGAATCGGCCATCGCAATTTGCCGTAACAGCAACACGCCGCTTGGCCGTATGCTTCAAAAAGGGTTGCTGCGCATAGGCCGCCCTATTAAAGACATTGAAGGAGCCATTGAAAATGTTGGAAAGCTGGAAGTATCAAAACTTGAAAAAAACATAGGCATATTAGGTATTGTTGCAGGTATTGCGCCCATGTTTGGCTTTTTGGGAACTATAGCCGGTGTTATTAAAATCTTTTATGATATATCGCAAACTGATAACTTTAGTATAGGCGTTATATCCGCCGGGTTGTATGTTAAAATGGTAACGTCAGCTGCGGGCTTAATGGTGGGTATTGTTGCCTATGTGGGTTATCACATTTTAAATATGATGGTTGATAAGATCATACTACGCCTTGAAACGGATGCGATTGAATTTATTGACCTGTTAGAAGAACCAAGCAAATGAATTTAAGAAAAAGACAAAGAGGCGTTTCGGCTGAAGTACACACTTCTGCCATGAACGACATTATGTTTTTCCTGCTTTTGTTTTTCCTGATCGCTTCTACGTTAACAAATCCCAACGTAATAAAATTGCTTTTGCCAAAATCCAAGTCGGGTAAATCCATATCAAAGAAAACCATCAACGTAACCATCAGTAAGGACCTGAAATATACCGTTGACAATAAAGATGTTGCTTTAGCTGATCTGCCAACTGTTTTATCAGGTTATAAAAAAATGGCCACAGAGCTTACAATTGTTTTGTATGTAGATAAAACTGTTGCTATACAGGATGTGGTTGAGATAATGGACATATCACAAAAGCTGAATATTAAACTGGTGTTGGCCACGGTACCAAAGTAGTGTATTGAGTATTAAGTGTTGAATAAGTAATGGTCATTAATCCTTACTTACAAGACACAACTTCCAACTGACATGATAAATGAACTACGAAGAAGAAAATAATTATCCGAAAGCTTTTTTAGCAACAGGTATCATACTTGGCGTTATGATTGCTTTGTGTTATTTTATTGTATTTCAGAATCCTCCGGTGCAGGAGGTTGGTACCGGAGGTATTCTTGTAAATTACGGAACTACCGATGAAGGCGCAGGCAAAGACGTTATGAGCACTGAGCAACCATCAGTTGCAGAAAAAGCCAATCATACCGCACCAACCAAAGTAACCCAAACACAGCCAACCGATCAGAAAACACAGGTTGACAACAGTGATAAAAATGTAGTCACACAAAATACCGAAGATGCCCCGGAGGTTGCCGCTAATTCAAAAAAAACCAGTCAGTCAGTGGCAACTCAGGCAGCCAAACCCAAGAGCAAACCTGTAATAAACCAAAACGCATTATATAAGGGCAGCGCCAATAAAGGCACAGGCGCCGGTGATGGTACAACTAATACACCTGGCAACCAGGGAAGTCCTAACGGATCAACATTAAGTAATAATTATGGGCCGGGGGGATCAGGGAACGGTTTAAATATGCCTAACTGGACATTTGTCAGCGCACCCGACCCGCAAAATATACACCGCATTCCGGGTATTGTAGTTATAGATTTTGTGGTTGATCAAACTGGCAATGTGATATCTGCAAATACCAACCGGAGTAAAACAAGGGCCGATCTGAGCCTGATAGAAAGCTGTATAACTGCTATAAAGAATACAAAATTCACATCTTCCAGCCCTGCATCGGGTACTCAAAAAGGCGAATATACTTTCAGGTTTAAAGTTGACTAATGTTTTGTTTCATTGGTCATCGGGCATTAAGTCATTAGCTTTGCAACTGAATAACAAATGAGACAAAGACCTATGATTTTTGACTTAATGACCAAATACCAATGACCTACCCGGAGACCATCAATTATCTTTACAGCCAACTACCGCTATTTACCCGGGTTGGAGCATCCGCCTATAAAGAGGACCTTACCAACACGATAATTTTATGTGAACGTCTCGGCAATCCGCAGCATCAATTTAAAAGTGTGCATGTAGGCGGTACCAATGGTAAGGGCTCAACCTCGCACATGCTGGCGGCGGTATTACAAATAGCGGGCTATAAAACTGGCTTATACACTTCACCTCATTTAAAAGATTTCAGGGAGCGCATCCGTATCAATGGAGAAATGATAGATGAGCAGCAAGTGGTTGATTTTGTAGATTTACACAAAGCTGATTTTGACGAGATCAGTCCTTCATTTTTTGAGATGACCGTTGCGCTGGCATTTGATTTTTTCGCCAGAGAAAAAGTAGATATCGCAATTATAGAAGTTGGATTAGGCGGCCGTTTAGATTCTACCAATATCATCACTCCGCTGCTATCCATAATTACAAACATCGGCTGGGATCATATGAATATCCTCGGCGATACGCTGCAATTGATAGCTGCCGAAAAAGCTGGTATTATAAAGCCTGGAGTCCCGGTAATAATAGGTGAATACCAGCCAGAAGTAGCATCCATATTTATAGAAAAAGCAAAGAAGGAAAATAGCCGCATTTATTTTGCGTCAGACTCTTTTAAGACGGAAGTATTAAGCCGGGAGTCCGAAGTCGATAAAACAAAATCGATTGAAGATTTAAGCGAATTTCTAGCTGTTGGCATTACCCGGAAATCCGAAACTTCAGACCCCGGACTATGGAGTACCGACTTAAAGCTCGACCTCACAGGCAGTTATCAGCTTAAAAATTTAAAAACCGTTTTATGTGCGGCAGATGAGTTACGCTTGCAGGGTTTTACAATTACTGATGAGCATTTGAAAACAGCGCTGAGCCAGGTAAAAAAGCTTACCGGCTTGCATGGCCGCTGGGAAGTATTAAGCAAACATCCATTAACAATTTGCGACACCGGGCATAACCCCGAAGGAATACAGGAAGTTTTGCAAAACATAGCGTCTATAAAATACGGGCAGCTGCACTTTATTATTGGCGTAGTAAACGATAAGGACATCAGCAAAATACTGGCAATGTTACCGGTTAGCGCCAACTATTATTTTTGCAGACCTGATATTCCCCGTGGATTGGAAGCTGAAAGCTTAAAGCAAACAGCTGAAAGTTTTAATCTGCACGGGAAGACCTATTCGTCAGTAAAAGAGGCTTTGACTGCTGCACAAAAAAATGCACGAGAAGCTGACCTTGTTTTTGTTGGTGGCAGTACTTTTGTTGTTGCAGAGGCGATTTGATTTATCAAAGCGTTATATATAATTTCTACGGTAATATTATTGCAATGCCTTAACCTTTCTATCGTAATTATTACTTCGGTTGTCTGTATAAAATTTTATTTTTACCTCGTCAATTAATTCTGCCTGGGCATCCTGTTTATGATATATCTGCCTGCTTCTAAGCGATACAAAAACATGCAATACCGGCGTTGCGGTAAAAGCGGCCTTATGCTACCAGCTGTGTCATTGGGTTTATGGCACAACTTCGGCGATGTAGATGTGTACGACAACTGCCGCAGAATTTTGCACCTGGCTTTTGACAGCGGCATCACACACTTTGACCTGGCAAACAACTACGGACCACCTCCCGGGTCAGCTGAGGAAACCTTTGGACGCATTTTTAAACAAGATTTCCATAACTATCGCGATGAGCTAGTCATCAGCAGCAAAGCTGGCTATCTGATGTGGGAAGGCCCTTATGGTAATTGGGGTTCAAAAAAATATTTGATCACCAGCCTGGATCAGAGCCTTAAACGAATGGGGCTTGATTACGTGGATATATTTTATCACCATCGCCCGGATCCTGATACCCCACTGGAAGAAACAATGGGCGCGTTGGATCTGATTGTGAGACAGGGCAAGGCCTTATATGCCGGCATATCAAATTACCCCGCCGATAAAGCCGAAAAGGCAATTACAATATTAAAAGAACTGGGTACGCCCTGCGTGATACACCAGCCCAAGTATTCGATGTTTGAACGCTGGGTCGAAGGTGGCCTGCTGGATGTGTTGGAAAAAGAGGGTGTTGGTTGTATCCCGTTCTCGCCATTGGCACAAGGATTACTGACCAATAAATACTTAAATGGCATACCTGAAGATTCAAGGGCGGCAAAATCAACCGGCCTGCTGCAACAGAACCAGGTTACCCCAGAAAAGATAAACCAGGTTGCCAAATTAAATGAGATAGCCATAGAACGGAGACAAACACTGGCGCAAATGGCATTGGCCTGGGTACTAAAAGACCATAGGGTAACATCAGTGTTAATTGGTGCCAGTAAGCCCGAACAATTAGCTGATTCGCTGAAATGTTTAGATAACATTGAATTTTCGGCGGATGAATTAACGACGATTGAGAAGATATTAAGATAAGCCCAACCCACCGGGGGGAAGGAGTAAAAAATTATTGAAAAATTTAAACTATATTAAAAAAGTCTCCCTTGCCGGGGAGATTTAGAGGGGGCTAAAATGAGCAAAATAAATTGGGGAATAATTGGCTGCGGTGATGTGACCGAAAAAAAAAGCGGTCCGGCGTTTAATAAAATAGCTAACAGCAGCCTGGTAGCGGTGATGCGCCGCGATGCAGCAAAGGCAGCCGACTATGCACAGCGGCATGGCGTAGAAAATTGGTATAGCGATGCTGATGAATTAATGGATAATAAAGATGTAAATGCCATTTATATCGCTACTCCGCCTTCGTCGCATATGAATTATGCTGTTGCTGCACTAAAAAAAGGCTTTAATGTATATGTTGAAAAACCGGTTACCCGTAACGCTGAGGAGGCGCGGCAAATTGCAGAAACGGTTAAACAATACCCTAACCAAAAGCTGACCGTCGCGCACTACCGCAGGGCGGTACCGATGTTTTTAAAAGTAAAACAGCTGCTGGAAAATGAACTGATCGGTGAGGTGCGAACAGTACAGATAAGAATGTGGCAAAGCCGTAAACCGGCGCTTATTGCGGAGGTGGCAACCAATTGGCGCATACAGCCTGAATTATCAGGCGGCGGTTATTTCCATGACCTGGCTCCGCACCAGCTTGACCTGATGCTTTTTTATTTTGGAGAGCCTGCACATTACCATGGTTTTTCATTAAACCAATCAGGTGCAACACCAGCTGACGACCATGTTTGCGGACAAATATTGTTTAAAAATAAAGTGGTAGTAAACGGATCATGGTGCTTTAACGTGGCCGAAAATCAAACAACCGATGCCTGCGAGATCATAGGCACCAAAGGGCGCGTCACGTTTCCATTTTTCGGCAATTACATCAGCTGGAAAACGGATGAGGAAGAGCAAACGATGACGTTTACCCATCCTGAGCACATACAGCAACCGATGATTGAAAAGATCGTGGCTTATTTTGATGATGAAGGGCCTAATCCTTGTTCAATTGATGAGGCGATCGTATTGATGGATATTATGGATGCGTTTACCGAAAATAAATTGTAGAGACACAATACTTTGTATCTTAAGCGTACCAAGACGCAAAGTATGCGTCTCTACAATATTTAAAGACCTTATTTCTTCTTTGGCACCTTCGCCCCCT
>JAQBOU010000175.1 GCA_028287865.1 Mucilaginibacter sp.
ATAACAGAAAATATTGCCTTATAATTTGAAAAAATAAACGACTTTTTACGGCGTTAACCTGGCAAATAAATTATTTAAGATGTAAACACGAGGTGTTCTTATGGAAGAGATAGTTGAACAAATGGAATTATTAGTTGAGCAGTTGAAAGGGCAAAATCTGATGTCAACAAAACAAAGAACCCCGCAAAAAGCAGGGTTTTCTTGTAACTTTAGTTTAGATTAGTTAGGTTCAATTATATTTCGAAAGAAAAATCTTCGTCAGCGGTTTTAGCAATTTCGGGAGCTTCAGTGTATTCATAACGTTTTTCAATAACTTCCTGGTTTGCTTTTATATAATCTACAGTATCCTTTAAACCTTCAGCAAATTTTTCAAAATCCTCTTTGTATAAAAAAATCTTGTGTTTAATAAAAACGCCGTCTTCCAATCGCTTTTTGCTTTCTGTAATCGTAACGTAGTAATCGTTAGATCGTGTTGCCTTTACATCAAAAAAATAAGTTCTCTTGCCGGCTCTCACCTTCTTTGAATAAACTTCTTCGCGCTCTCTGTTGTCAAAATCTCCCATAATATTTAAATTGTAACTAGTTTTGGTTGGCATAAATATAAATAATTTTTCAAAGCGCAAGTATTTAATTAAATATAATTAAACTTTTTAGTATATTATTAATATAAATATGGTGTTTTTATGCATTTTCCTCTTCTTCCAGCAATTGTTTTTCATATAACTCAAAATAAGTTGCTTTTAACTGCATTAAATAGGAGTGGTTTCCTTGCTCAATAATTTCGCCATTATCCATAACTAATATTTTATCAGCGTTTTTTATGGTGGATATCCGGTGGGCAATAATTATGCTGGTTTTACCCATCATATTGCGGCCCAGGTGGTTTAATATTTCTTCCTCCGTGCGCGTGTCAACTGCTGACAGGCAATCGTCGAAGATCAATATTCGTGGTTGTTTAACGATTGCTCTTGCTATTGATATCCGCTGCTTTTGACCTCCGGACAGGGTAACACCGCGTTCGCCTATTAAGGTTTCAAAGCCCTTTTCAAGCTCAATAATGTTGTTGTAAACAGCGGCGTCTTTTGCTGCTTGCGTAACCTTTTCCATATCAAGCGTATCAGCGCTGAAAGCTATATTGTTGGCAATAGTATCCGAAAACAGGAAAACTTCCTGCGGTACAAAGCCTATCTGCGAACGATAACTTTCCAGGTTGAGCTGTTTAACAGACTGTCCGTCAATTAAAATATTCCCATCTGTGCAATCATACATGCGCATAATTAAATTGGCAATTGTTGATTTTCCCGAACCTGTCCGGCCTATTATGGCAACCATTTCACCTGGTTTCGCGGTAAAGCTTATGTTTTTTAATGCCTGTATGCCAGTGTCGGGATAAATAAAGGATACGTTATTAAATTCTATCTGCCCGTTAATGGCTTTTGCAGGTACGTCGGGAGATTTGATTTCGGGCTGCTCATGTAAAAATTCATTAATACGTTTTTGTGAGGCTGCCGCACGCTGTACCAGCGAGGTTACCCATCCTAACGATATAACCGGAAATGTAAGCTGGTTAAGATAAACGATAAACTCAGCTATGTTACCTGATGTAATATTACCTTTCATCACTTCAATCCCACCTATATACATGGTTATAACGTTACTTAAACCAACCAATAACAGCATAGTAGGATAAAACATAGCCTGTACCTTTGCCAATGCCATAGAGTGCATTTTGTAGTTCTCACTTTCTGAAGCAAAACTTTTTCGTACAAAATCCTCCCGGACATACGATTTAATAATTCTGATACCGGAAAAATTTTCCTGTACAAAGCTCGATAAGGCAGACAACCGCTGCTGTATTTTTTCGCTGCGGAAATTTATTATGCTGTTTACGTAATATATTATTACAGCTAAAATTGGCAGTGGCAATACAGAAAATACAGCAAGCCTCACATTTACCGTAAGCATAATGGCAATGGTCATTATAAAAAGAACTACCGTATTAATGGTATACATTATGCCGGGGCCCAGGTACATGCGCACACGGCTTACATCTTCCGTTACCCGGTTCATCAGGTCGCCGGTATTGTGCCGGCGGTAAAATGCAAGGGAAAGTTTTTGATAGTGGTGGTAGATCTCATTCTTCAGGTCATATTCTATATGGCGCGACATAACAATAATTGTTTGTCGCATAAAAAAAAGAAACAGGCCGCGCAATAAGGCAAGCACCAGTACCAGTACACCAAATAGCATCAGGCTCGACCCGAAAATTCCATAAATAAAGGATTGCCTGTGGAAACCTGAAAAAAGCTGGTAGGTGCTGATGTTTTCAGTTACCAGGTTAAATGCCACACGAATGATCTGTGCCGGCAACACACCAAAAATATTAGATATAATTACAAACACCACACCCGGAATAAGACGCCACCTGTATTTGTAAAAGAATTTATTTAGATATGCGAGGTCTTTCATGTATAGAGAGTCCGAAAGTCCGAAAAGTCGGAAAGTCCGAAAGTTCAAAAATAGAACAATGGGTTTGATTTTTCAAGCAGAAGTCATAAAGATTAATCCTATTTATCACTCAAAATTAATTGCGTAACGGACGTTTTACTTCCGGCCTTTCGGACTCCGGGCTCAATTAAAACAATTCTCTTTGCTCCAATAAAAAAAACACATACTTTTGTCGAAGCTTAAAAATATTTATTTGTTCATTGCT
>JAQBOU010000180.1 GCA_028287865.1 Mucilaginibacter sp.
GGTGGGTAAAAATATAATGTCCGTCGGCATCCATATACTCTGCTGCTGAACCAATTACGCTATATTCAGGGTATGCTGTTATAAAATCATATTGTGTTTTTAACCTGTTGGGCAGGCAAATATCATCGGCATCAAACCTGGCAATGTAGGGTGCATGGGCATTTGCTAACCCCCGGTTAAGTGCCTGCGCTATGCCTTTATTTTCCTGGTTGAGCAGCACAATGCGGGAATCATTAAATGACCGTATAATTTTTACCGTATCATCTGTGGAGCCATCATTGATTATCAAAAGTTCAAAATCAGTAAATGACTGTTCCAATACGGATGCAACCGCTTCACGGATATATTTGCCGGCATTATATGCAGGCATCAAAACAGTGATCTTAGGATTAATCTCTTCCATAATTCACTGCCTTTAAATAAGATGTCTCTTTAATATTGAGTAACAACAGCAACTCAAAAAATACCACTACCGACAATTGCTCAAACCAGTAATCGATAAAAAATGCAGCCAGCATCAGCATTAATACCGGGATACCATAGGTGAGCTTTTTAAAATGTTTGGTAAAAAAACTTATATAAAAAATTGCAAATGCCAACAATCCCAACAATCCATATTCAGCCAATAGCTGATCATAAACCGAAAAAGGGCTGTTTGTTAAAGAGTGAAGTTCTGCCCGTTTGCTAAAAAAGTTAAGGTAGATATCAAGATGGTTTATAAGAAAATCATTGCTGATATAGGCGAACTTTGTGGGATATTTCCCTGCAAAACCTAAACCGGTAGCTTTAAAAGCAAGCTTTGAAGAAAAGTTACCCATACCATCACCGGCAATTATTTTGACTGGGTTGTGCTGTAGAAATTTTACTGATTGCAGCAATCCCATAGCTTTTCCCGGCAAACCGGGAAAGAAGGAGGGCTGTCCGGATATGGGAAGTTTGGCTTTGTTTTCGTTAATAAAGGTCAGCAATTTTCTTTGCTGTGCTACTGTATCGGTTGGTGTTTGGTAAGGTTTTGTATTGATATCAGGTTCGGCAATAATTATCCTGCCCTGAACAGTTTTAATAACAGGCAACGCAGGCTTAACGGGCTTATTTATTGAATTTTTAACAGAGGCTGTATAAATACTGTCCAGGTATTGATGTGCAATTTTTCGCCGTATGGTGTCTGTTCCGTTTATATTGTTTTTTTTAATTACTGTAGTTGGAAAAGGAGGCCTTGACGGATGGATGATATTTTTAAAGGTTTCGGCAGCGTATTGGTTATTTTGCGGGGATATTTTAGCCATAAAAACAACCAGGAATACAAGGCAAACGACAATCACACTTTTTTGATCTTTGGTGCTGTTAAACAGGAATAGAACGGCAAGGGTGAGGAGTAATGCAAGGTTGATAAAATTGCTGCCGGTAAGCAATAAAACTGCCATACAAAGCAGTACCATTAACGGCTTTTTCAGCGTTAAAAAATAAACAACCCCAAAGGCATTTAAAACCGCGTTTGTTGTGGAGGTATCAAAGGTAAGCCCTTTAATATAATCGCCGGTGCCTATAAAGTACTTCTGGTATTCTCCCTGGTACCGATAGGGGTTAATTGCGCCTGTTTCCCATATAATAAGGCCGATGTTAACAAATGAAATAACGGCATTGATGACAAAGAAAACCAGGATGGTATTTTTTATAATTTCTACACTACTATTTTCAACTGATAACTTAACCTGGTGAATGGCTAAGAGGCATAGTATCCAAAACCCAAGTCCGTTTAAAAACACCAGCAGGTAGTTTGCATTCCTATAATTGCCATTGATAAAAAGGCCGGCAAAAGCAATTATGATAATGAGCAGGTAAAAAAGCGGCAGCCTTGAGTTTTTAATACTGAAACCAAACCTGAAATTGAACTGAAGTAAATAAATGATAATAATTGCAGGGATTTTTACGGCTAACTTTACATTTAAAAAGAGCACCAGGAACAACAGTAGCTTCCAGTCGACATAATTTATGAGCTTCTTGATTCTAAAATCAGCAATACTGTAGGTCATCCGTAATCTTTTAATTAGCTTATTGAAACTCTTGATAGTTATAGACTTCAATAAGGATTACGGCTTAAAAATTGAAAGGGTTGCCTGTAGTCAATCCCAAAAAAGCTATTTAAACGTTGAACAGGCTCCTAAGCTGTTTGCGGTCAGATAACCTGATCTGTGCGGTGGCAAACAGCAGAACTATATAAAATACTATGCCGGAAGCGATGATCAGCGGGTAGCCGGTAAAAAGCATTGTAGATGCAAAACCGCTTAATAACGCGGATATAGTACAAAAAAACAGCGGATGCCAGATGCGTTTAAGCTCGTTGATAGTGTTCTTTTTTAAATAATAAATCGTTTGTACAAGGCAGGCCGCCAAAAAAGCAAACGCAGCGCCCTCATTTTTAAAATAGGGGATGAGTATAACATCGCCTATTACATTTACTAAAAAAGTAATAATAAAGGAACCAAGGATCATCTTCATCCGTCCCTGGGCAAAATAGATGGTCCACAAAAAGTTGTTCAGGTAAAGCAATGGCAGGCAAAGCGATAAAATAAATATGGTCTTCACGTTTATCAAGCCATATTTACCGGAGGTGATTTTATCAATAACCGGGCTCCAGCAGCTATTTAACAGTAAGCCTGTAAACGCCGCAATTATCATCTCGGCCCTTACCAGCAATTGCAGTTCTTTTATTTTAATTACCGTTTGCAGAAATTGTTTAGTAAAACGGGGAATGAGTAAAGGCGCTATAGCCAACAAGGGGAGCGTTGATATTTCAAAGATCTTGTAGGCAAAACTATATTCGGCCAGTTTTACGGCGGATACCATAAATCCGATAAATATCCAATCAAAGCGTGCCAGTGCCGAAGTAATTAAAACAACGCCGGTTTGTGGCAACGATTCGCGTAACAGGTTGCTGTAACCCGCACGGTCCCATTTAATTATTAAAGGAAGTTTCACGGCACGTTTAAACAGGTATATAACCACAACCAGTTCCATTATATCGCCCGAAATAAATATAAAGATGACATTATGCAGGCTCAAATAATGTGTTGTGGCAAGGATGATAAGTCCGATGCACCGGATCACATTGGATATTACCGACATATAAGCCAATAACTTAAAACGCTCCATCCCGTTGGCCACTTGTTTAAACGGGGTAGATAAAAAGATCATTAGCTTACCAATGCCAATCAGCAGCAATAAACTATAAAAACTGTTTATTTGCGAAAACAAAGCGTACCCTAAAAACAATAGCCCGTAAAAAAGCAGGCCGGTAATTAATACATGGGTTAGATATATGGAGAGTATGTTTGTCGCATCAACCCCTGAAGCTATTTTTTTTATAGCGATCTGATCAATTCCGAAAGACAAGATGTTAAAAACAGCCAGCAGGATAGCTAAACCAAGATTTATTTGACCGAAATTATTTTTATCCAGCCCGGTTGATAGTACGTAAAAAATTCCCAATCCTAATAGTTGATTAAGAATAAGCTGAATGCCATTTACAGAGAGATTTCGGATCAGTCTTTGTTTCATTGATCAGGTCAGCTTATTATGGAGATTAGCATCTGTTTTAAACTTAACCACTAATATTCTATAACAAAACTATCTTTTATACTTTGTTTTTTTTCCTGTGGACTTTGCATCCGGCTTAAAAAGTAATATTTACGCCAGGTGTTTTTAAAATTGATGCTGGCTATAACCCAACCTTCACGGCCATCTAAAAGACCAAGGAAAAAGATATAGTTTTTAATAAACCCGAATACCGGCGAAATATAAAGTTTAACAGCGTTTGCCTTTTTACCGTTGTTAAAATACTTCTTCGCACTTAGTTCCGCGTAATAAAACCCTTTGTATTTGTATTCGTAAATATCCTTAACAGAATAATGATGAATGTACCCGGCAAGCTTTTTTACTAAAATATCATCAGGCAGGAGCAGGGTTTCATGCACTATGGTTTCTGACCATTTTACCACACTCCGGTTAAACAGCCGGATATGATGGTCTTTTCCCCAGCTGCCAAAGCGTATAGGTTTTTCTCCAAAGTATGATTTGAATTTAATGTCATAAACAACAGTGGCGTTGTCAAAGTTTAATTTATGAAGCGATAGGATTAGATCATCGTCGGGGATTTCATCAGCATCCAGGCTTAATATCCAGTTGTATTTAGCTGCTTTAATCCCTTTGTTTTTATTTGCACCGTAGCCATCCCAGGTTTGTTTACAGACCCTGCAACCCTGTACCGAAGTAATATCACAGGTTGTTTCGGTATGATCGCTCTCAATCACCACTATATCATCAGTGATCATCCTGGCTTTATTTATACAGCCCTTTATGATATCAGCCCTATTTTTAGTAATTATAACGATGGAAACCGGAACCATTTATTAAGTATTTGTGTAACACGTTCTGTGTTCATTAATAATACCCTTGTTTACCTGAAAGGGTTGCCTTCTGTAAAAATTTTAGCAGTCCTCATATAAAACGTAAATAATATGAACTGCGGATATTTTCCATTTTACCCTTGTTTTTAGGTATTTTTAAATAAAAATTAACCGGCTAACGATAAAAAAATACTTTCTGATATTTTTTAACCGCCGCAGGCAACCTTTTTTTACTTATTAACGTGATGTAGGTAGTAAGGTTAAATTAACTAAAGCTAAAGAGATCTGACCCATATGGGAGAAGAAGAATTACATCAACTGATCAGGGGCTGTATAAAGCAGGACAGGAAGTGTCAAAAAATGCTGTATAAAGCATTTTACGGCTTCTCTATGGGTATATGTCTGCGGTATGCAGGTAACCGCGATGAGGCTGCCGAAGTGATGAACCAGGGCTTTTTTAAGGTTTTTGTTAATATAGAGCGTTTTGACATGTCGCGCCCGTTTAAAGCGTGGCTTGGAAAGATCATGATGAATGTTTCGATTGATTTTTACCGCGCTAATTTAAAAATGGCTTATACAGAAGATCTGGATAAGGCAGAAGATGTAAGCGACCATGAACTGGCGGATAAAAATCTGCATTACAATGATCTTTTAGCGATGGTACAGCAACTCCCTCAGGCTTACCGTACTGTATTCAATCTTTTTGCTATAGATGGATATTCGCACGAAGAAATTGGTGAGCTGCTGCATATTAATCCAGGCACATCAAAGTCGAATTTGCATAAAGCCCGGCAAAAACTTAAACAAATGATATTGAAGGCGGATGCATCTGCCAATAATACCAACTATAATAATGGCATGGATTATACACACATAGTAGCTATAAATGCTATAAATATGAACGGTGTGTTTTTAAATAAAGGTATTAGAGAATGAACAACGAAAAGGACAAACGATTGGACGAGCTTTTTAGAAAGAGCCTTAAAGATCCGGTTGATGAAACCAGGTACAGGGAGGGGGATTGGGGTGCGCTTGAACAAATGCTTGGCCAGGATAAAAAACGAAAGGGCATTATTTACTGGCTACCCATTTTAAGCAGCGTTGCCGCCTTACTACTGCTATTTTTAGGATGGTGGACTTTACGCGCACCACAAAAGGCCGATCATAAAGCTCAAAATAATTTGCAGGCTATAAACCATCAAAAGCACGCAACAACTGAAACAGGTACCGGCGTACATCAACCGGGAAATCAAAACAAAAATACACCGCAGGCTTCGACTTATACGGATAACATCAACCACGGCAAAAAAAGCAGTAATAATAAATTGTTTACCACTGAGGTAGTTCCGGGACACCTTCCTATAGTAGCCGGTAACAATATTGCCGGGGCAAAAAATGTGGACGCCAATAATATGAATGAGGCCTTATCAGCGCAAAATCGCCTCCCGGTATTTGAACCTGAACAGGGTATTAAGGGGACGGTTACCCCGGAGGATTTATTGAAGAACAACGCCGGTTATATTGCCAGCCTTAACACAGATAAAAATGGAAAAAGTAAAATTAAGCCGGTTAGTGCATTCAGGCCTCAATATGCTTTAACGGTATTGGCTGCTCCTGACATTAACGGTGTTGGTTCATTTCAGCAAAGCAAAGTTGGCACTAATGTAGGGCTGCAATTTTCTGCCGGGGTAACAAAAAAATTAACAATAACCACCGGGGCAATGTATTCTGCCAAGCCTTATACAATGGGCTTTGAAAATTATCATACCGTTTACCAATTTAGTGAAACTCCGGTAAATGTTACTGCTGATTGCCGCATGCTGGATATACCAATAAATGTAGGTTACCAGGTGTATAACAAACATCAAAATAAAATATCACTGGGCACAGGCCTGTCATCATATATAATGCTGCATGAAAGTTATAAATTTAATTACAGCGACCCTTACGCCAGCGGTCCAACGGCTTATACTGTACCTCATAGCAATAAATATTTTTTAGGGGTATTCAATTTGAATGCCACTTATGATCATCAGATCAACTCAAAAGTAGCTATAGAAATACAGCCGTATCTTAAACTTCCGCTAACAAATATTGGATACAGCCAGGTAAGGCTGCAATCTACCGGCGTTGCTGTAGGGCTGCATTGGAACATAAATTCATTGTTAAAACCTTAGAAAAATGAAATATATCAGTATTGTATTACTTGCCTGGTTGAGCATAAACCAGGCGGGACAGGATCTCTATGTGTGTAAAAATGCCAGGATAAGCCTGTATTCAAGCGCCCCTATAGAAGATATTAAGGCAGTCAGCTCATCCGCTGTTTCAGTATACAATATTGCTACCGGAGACCTTGGCTTTAATGTGCCAATCAGTTCATTCCAGTTTGAAAAAGCATTAATGCAGGAGCATTTTAATTCAGACTATATGGAAAGCGATAAATTTCCGCGCGCCTCATTTAAGGGGAAAATCGCCGAGCATATTGATGCTGCAAAAGATGGAAGCTATCCTGTAACTGCAACCGGCGATCTGACGGTACATGGCGTTACCCAAAAAAGAACCATTACCGGAGCTGTATTGATAAAAGACGGGGTTATCAGCATAACATCTGAGTTTATGGTAAAATGCGCCGATCACCATATTGAAATCCCCCGCATCGTTTTCCATAATATCGCTGAAAGCCTTAAAATAAATGTTTCGGCTGTTTACAACGCAAATAAATAACAACTCAACCTAATAAAATCCTCATGAAAAAGTATATTATTTTATTAAGCCTGCTTATTATAAGTATAGGTTTAAAGGCTCAAAAAGCCGATTCAGTGAAAAAAGTCAGTGCGGCCGATTCATTATTGAATTCGATGGGAAGTGATGATAAAAACCAAAAGGTGGTTATTTTTAAATCTTCGAGGCTGGTATTATCGCAAACCACCGAAACTGTGAAAAAGAAGAATCTTAATTTCCTGGTAATTCACCGGTTTGGCGATTTTGCGGGTAAAAACGGCGGCGGCAAATTGTATTTTGGCCTTGATGATGTGGCAGATGTTTACATTGGTTTTGAATATGGTGTAACCGATAACCTGAACATTGATATCGGCAGAACAACCATTGGTGGTTTGGCCGACCTGGAAGTGAAATATGCAGTATTGCACCAAATGAAAAATGACGGATCGCCAGTTGCCATAACCTTGCTTGGTGAGGCTGCCATAAGGCCTTATGGATTTGTGTCTTATCCTAAGTTTAGCGACAGGCTTTCGCACCTGGCACAGGTTATGATAGCAAGAAAATTTTCTGATGGCTTTTCTTTGCAGGTAACGCCAACTTATGTAAGCAATGGCTCCTCTATTCCGCTGGTTGCGGGCAGCGAACAAAATTATTTTGCCCTGGCAGCCGCTGCAAGGTTAAAATTAACAAAGCACATGGGGTTGATCATTGATTATGCCCATCCGTTTTCTTCGTTCCGTACTACCGGGAATGGATTTTACGATCCGCTGGGGGTAGGTATTGAAATTGAAACCGGAGGACACGTGTTTACTATTAATATTACCAATGCACGGGCTGTTGATGAAATTAATTATTTAAATGCTACACAGTCCAACTTTTCAAAAGGACAATTCAGGTTAGGTTTTACCATTTCACGTATGTTTGATTTTAACAGAAGTAAAAATTAATTGTACTTCTTTACAACACCAACTTCAACTTCTACCCGAACCCAATGGGATCATAGAAGTTGTAAAGCTATAGCTTAAATAAAAGGAAGCCGCCCCATGATACAATGAGGCGGCTTTTAATTTTATAGTTTTAATAGAGCAGATCGCCAGTCATAGTTTACCGGCGATTCGCTTCGGAGAGCCTTGGTCAGCTCTTGTCATAGTTCAGCATCCAGTTAATACCAAACTGGTCCTGTACGGATCCAAATAAGGCATTCCAAAACATTTCACTCACCGGGGCCAGCACCTGGCCGCCTTGTCCAAGCCTATGGAAGAGTGTGTTGATCTCTTCCTGGCTAGTACAGCTGATGGACAGCTGAATGTTATCGCCAACGGTCTGCCCCTTCGGGCCGGTCATATCTGAACCCATGAGCAGTAGCTTACCGTTCAGGGTAAGGGAGGAATGAAAAATTTTGCCTTTGCCCTCTGGCCAGTACTGTTCCATGGGTGAGCCGTCGACCAGCTGGAGGTCTAATTCTCCGCCAAAGCATTCTTTGTAAAAGCTCATAGCTTCCCGGCACTTGCCGTTAAAGCCAACGTAAGGGTTGATTGCGTCCATAAGGTTGATTTTTAAGTTTATGGTTATAAAGTTAGGGAGATTTATTCAATGGCAAGCAGGAAAATTTGCAGGTAAATTTGCGTAGTTAAATAACTGCATTTATATTTGTAGTCATTTAACTACGCAATGAATTTAAGACGAGACATATTTCAAGCCATGGCCGACCCGACAAGAAGGGCTATACTTCTGTTGCTTGCATCGCAAACCATGACAGCGGGTGCAATAGCCTCAAACTTTGACACCGCAAGGCCAACAGTTTCAAAACACCTGCAAATACTCACCGAGTGCCAATTGCTTGAACACAAACAAAATGGCAGGGAAATTTACTATCAGATTAATGCAAAAAAAATGAAAGAAGTAGCCGACTTTATTGAACCATTCCGCAAAATGTGGGATGACCGGTTCAATAAATTAGAAACCATAATGAAAAATTATAAAAGCCAAAATAATGAGCACTAATTTTCACGAATGGAAATGAATTACACGAATTAAATTTCGCTAATGCTAATTCGTGTAATTTGAAAAAGTTGGTGAGCATTCATCTATTTAAGATAAATAACATGGAACAAAAAACAAAAATCAATGCCGAAGACGGTAAACAAGATTTAATGATTACGAGGGAATTTGATTTGCCATTAGAATTACTTTTCAAGGCGTATGCAGCGCCCGAAATTGTTGAGCAATGGATGGGAACGAAAGTGCTGAAACTTGAAAGTAAAAAGCACGGCAGTTACCAATTTGAGACAACAGATGCCCATGGAAACGTGGTATTTAAGGCCAATGGGGTAATCCATGAATTTAGCCCGAACCGGAAAATAACCCGGACATTTGAAATGGACAATACACCTTTTGGCGTTCAGCTTGAGGTTTATGAATTTGAACAACTGACCGATGACACCAGCAAACTCAATATGCACGTGATATATGAATCGGCTGCACAAAGAGACCAGGTGCTGGCTTTACCCTTTGCTCAGGGCTTAAACATGGCACACAACCGGATACAAGAAATATTAAATACTTTAAATAATTAAAAAATGGAAAAGAGAAAGCTACTTTGGTATTGGATAATTACTGCAATATTATCCTTTTGTATCTTTTCGGGCGGGTTGGCACAGGCTTTGCAAGTAAAAGGGGTGGTGCGGGGTTTTAAGCCTCTGGGGTATCCTGATTATTTTATTTCGCTTATCGGCGTTTGGAAGATGTTGGGCATTGTTGCGATATTAATCCCGAAATTTAAATTGCTTAAGGAATGGGCCTACGCAGGTATATTTTTTACCATGAGCGGCGCGGTGATTTCGCATATTGCCAGTAGGGATGTTTCTGTACAGATAATTGCCCCGGTTTTACTGGCCGTTTTTACGGTGTTATCGTGGTATTTGAGGCCTGCGGACAGAAAAATCATCTCAGTCTCAGTTAGCCAATAAATATTTATCATCAGCTCTGTATAGGATATAAGCTGATTCGAAAAAATTAATTATCAGTAAAAACAAGATAACAATGGCACACGTATCAATTTATTTAAACTTTATGGGCAATGCCGAAGAAGCATTTAACCATTACAAAAAGGTTTTCGGAACAGAATTTTCCGCTCCGTTAATGCGGATGGGCGACATACCACCGCAGGACGGCGCACCACAGCTAGCGGAAGCCGACAAAAACAAAGTAATGCATGTGGCATTGCCCATACTTGGCGGCATGCAGATAATGGCAACCGATATGGTGGAAAGCATGGGGCATAAACTGGTAGAAGGAAACAATTTTACCATATGTTTGAACCCCGACAACAAGGAGGAAGCCGACAGGTTGTACAATGAGCTATCGGAAGGCGGAACAGACGGAGTAGCGCCACATGACGAATTCTGGGGATACTGGGGCACGTGCAAAGACCGTTTCGGCATTCGCTGGATGTTCAATATTAGTAAATAGCCGTAGGAATCCAGTGGTATCACAAAAAACGTGAATTTGGTGATTGCTGAGTTACCTCCGGCAAGGACGAAAACTATTGCTAAATTTGATCTTATCAATAAACGAATAAAATGAACCCCAAGGTTGATTTCTTTTTTAATAAAGCCAAACAGTGGCAGGAAGAGTATGAGAAATTGAGAATGATTGCGCTTGACTGCGGCCTGACGGAAGAATTAAAGTGGGGCTGTCCCTGTTACACATTGAACAAGCAAAACATTGTTTTAATACATGGCTTTAAAGAATATTGTGCATTTCTGTTTTTTAAGGGTGCCTTGTTAAATGACAACCACGGTATCCTGATCCAACAAACCGAAAACGTACAGTCAGCGCGGCAAATCCGGTTCGTCAATCTCCGTGAAATAGTGGAACTGGAAGCTGTGCTGAAAGCCTATATTTATGAAGCTATTGAGGTGGAAAAGGCCGGTTTAAAAGTGACGCCTAAAAAAACCGAAGATTTTGCAGTTCCTGCAGAATTTCAACATAAATTAGATCATATCCCTGCGCTGAAGACCGCTTTTGAAGCATTAACACCAGGAAGGCAACGAGGCTACCTGTTTCATTTTTCCCAACCCAAACAGTCCAAAACCCGTGAGGCAAGGGTGGAAAAATATATACCGCAAATTCTCGACGGAAAAGGATTAGATGATTAGTACAATCGATTTCAATTGCCTTTGTTGGTGTTGTTACCATAGGTGTTCGGAAGAATTAAGAGTAAATTACTGATTTGTCATTCTCATAGTGACGAATCTTCTGCGTTTAACAGTATGCACCATACTTTCTGCAGTAAAGTCATGGTGAAGAAGATCCTTTGCTCTCACTAACCACGACATGTTTGTTTTGGGTGTCATGCGGCGGCACTCTTAATAGCGTTGAGTTTAGCAAGTAGATGCCTATAGTATATTGGCACTGAATTTACCGGGCTTATTAAAGCTGAAAATTTTAGTACATTTTAGGTTGAAGGCACAGTACTTTCGACCAGTTAGGAACGCGGCATTGTTTCTGTCTGATTTTAACGGTTAATAATATTAGATTTTAGACAAGGTTTTCCATAACTTGCTATATCTTTGGACTTAAATTTACATAGTATCTTCATGGCAAAAGCATCTGAAATTAAAGTAGGAAACATATTACGTTATAACGGCGAACTAGTAAGCGTTACAGAAGTTATGCATCGTACACCGGGCAAAGGGGGCGCATTCTATTTAGATAAATTCCGCAATATTAAAACCGGGAAAATTGTAGAGGCTCGTTTAGCCACCGATGAGCAGGTTGAGATTTGCCGGGTAGAAACTAATGATTTCCAGTACCTTTACGAAGAAGGTGATTTTATGGTGATCATGGATAACACAACCTTTGATCAGTTTAATATCTCAAAATCACTATTCGGCCCGTCTGCAAAATTTTTAAAGGAAGGAATGAACGTGATAGTCTCGTTTGAAAGTGAAGAACCTATTATGGCACAGGCACCTAACAGCGTAGAATTAGAAATTACTTATGCAGAGCCGGCAGTTAAAGGCGATACTTCTTCTGGCGCAATGAAATATGCGACAACTGAAAATGGCGTAGAAATAAAAGTGCCGCTTTTTGTAAACCAGGGCGACAAGGTAAAAGTAGATACACGCACCGGAGAATATCTTGAGCGTGTAAAATAGATGATTATTTCTGTGCGGTTACTTAGGCTTTGATAAGAATTAATGCTAATGTAAACTACCAATGTATTGTAAGCCAAATAAATACATTTTATTTTAAATTTCTTTTTGAACAATAGCACATAGAACCTATATTTGCATTCCCAAAACGAAGGGAGTTTAGCTCAGCTGGTTCAGAGCATCTGCCTTACAAGCAGAGGGTCACTGGTTCGAACCCAGTAACTCCCACCAAAAGGGATACTAAAATTCCCAAAACCCTGTAAATTATATGATTTACGGGGTTTTTTGTTTTTACACCACTCAATTTTACTTTTTGCGGGAATTACGCGACCATCAAATACAATAAGGTTAACCTCTTCATTTTCTAAAAAACCACCGCGCGC
>JAQBOU010000107.1 GCA_028287865.1 Mucilaginibacter sp.
CTTTCGAGATCGCTGCTAAATCTGCTTACCGCGAGGCGTTGCCAAAATGTAAACCGGTATTGCTTGAGCCGATCATGAAAATTGAGATCCTTACCCCTGAAGAAAACATGGGTGATGTAATCGGTGATATGAACCGTCGTCGTGGCCAGCTGTTAGGTATGGATTCACGTGCGGGTGCACAGGTTATTAAAGCTACTGTACCACTTTCAGAAATGTTTGGTTATGTAACCCAGTTACGTACCATCACTTCGGGCCGTGCTACTTCAACCATGGAGTTTGATCACTATGCTGAAGCACCGCGTACCGTGCAGGAAGAAGTAGTTGCCAAAGCAAAAGGTAAAAGAGCTGCTGCGAATGCGTAAATAGTTTTTGGTTGATTGGGTTAGATTGAGTTGATTAAGTTCAACAAATTTTACCTAATCAACTTAATCAACATAATAAACTTAATCAACCACTATAACAAATAGCTCTTATAGCGGTTACAAAACAAAATCAAAATGAGCCAAAGGATCAGAATCAAACTAAAATCGTACGATTACAACCTGGTTGATAAATCAGCTGAAAAAATCGTAAAAACAGTAAAGCCTACGGGTGCTGTAGTTAGCGGACCACTTCCGTTACCAACTGAAAAGAAAATCTTCACCGTTTTGCGTTCACCGCACGTGAACAAAAAAGCACGTGAGCAATTTCAACTATGCTCTTACAAGCGTTTGTTAGACATCTACAGTTCAAATTCAAAAACTGTTGATGCTTTAATGAAACTTGAATTGCCAAGCGGAGTTGAAGTTGAAATCAAAGTTTAAGCGCCCGGCCCCCTGAAGGGGAGGAATAGATATTGAAAGACCATTCGTTTATTCGGGTGGTCTTTTTTGTTTAATTGTATTTTGGCGGCTTGCAGTCTTTGAGTATTTTAGTTAAATTTGATATATGGCAACTTATGTGATATACCCCACAGATGAGCAGGAAAAATTCATGAAGGCTTTCCTCGAAGCATTGGAGATTTCTTTTGTTAAAGACAGTGAAGAGGAACTACCGCCGCATGTGTTAGCTGGAATTGCCCGGGGGCAAGCCGATATTGAAGCGGGGCGATTTGTAACATTTGAAGAATTTAAGAAAAAATTCCCCGTTGAATAATGCATTTTGACGTAATTTTTTCAGATGAGGCAAATGATACATTTGAATCCATCGGTCAACAAATAGGAGCGAAGTGGGGCGAAAAGGAAGTGAAAGAGTTTAGAAGACGTGCTTACAAAGTGGCTGAAATAATCAGCAAATTCCCTTTTATTTTCCAGTCAGTAAATAAAACGCAAAACGTCCGGAAAGCATTTATTCATAAAAACTGTTCCATGTTTTATTTGGTGCGGGGCACTAATATTGAAGTGTTATTCTTTTGGGATAACAGGCAAGATCCAATTTTTCCATAGAAATATTAGAAGGCCATTCGTGTATTCGGGTGGTTTTTTTTTGTGTTGATTGAATCAGTAATGGCGCAACTTAAAAGCGGACGGACGGCACAAATATTGACAATTATTTCTTTTTGTGTATACCATGTTGTTTGGGGGTGTCGTGCTGATGCACTCGAAACATGCGGGCAAAGGCCTCTGCGCTCACCCTTCGACAAAGCTCAGGATGACACCCTTTTTTGTCATTGCGCCTTCAATTTTGGTAATTTTATAGCAGAGTATGACCGTTGGTCAACCGTCTGAACCGGGATTTATAAGATTATTGATCACCCCGATTTCTAACGCGCTCATCAATTTAAGAAAGCTTCTTTTTAAAGTCCACAGTAAACGAATCAAATAATACTGCACCCTCGTTATCTGTCATTGTATCGGGAACGGTATAATATTGACCGTCAAGCTTAAAATCTTTATCATCTTTTGTTAGGGTGATCTTTAAAAAACCGTGTGAATCATCACAGTAATTTTGCAGCCCGATATTGTCGAGCAGGTTGTTGTCGTCAGGAAATGCAGTGTCCCCAGGGTCTGCAATGGGATGTAGGTCAGCATATCCGCCCGCGCCCGAAACAATAAATGGCACCACCTGTCCATCAGAGTAAGTTTTATAGAAACGCTGGTAATTATGCACATGGCCGCTAAAAACAATATCGGGCCTTACACCTGCCTCATCAAAAGCTTCATTTAAAAACAACTGCATATTTAAGCTTGAGCCATGATTAATATCGGCCGAGTAGGGTGCATGATGCAGGCATAAAATAATTGCTTTTTCGTTACGGTGGGCTGCCGCTGTTTTTAATTCATTAATAAACCACGCCTTTTGTTCATCTGCAATAGTGCCAAATTTCGGCACATTGCTGTAAACTCCAATAATATAAGCCAGGGGTGTTTTCAATGTCCAGTATACATTTGGCTGGATATTGCTTTTCCTGCCGGTATCGCCGGCAAAAGCAAGTGGCCGGCTTTCGGTATCACAAAATACTTTTCTAAAAGCTGCAAGACTTTCCGGATGTCGCGGATCTAAAGGATCAACATCGCCATCATGATTACCCGGTATAGCAAATACAGGTGCCGGGTAATGCTGGTAAGGAAAAAAGAACTGGTCGTAATACCGTTCTTCCTGTCCAAAATTATAAACCACATCGCCTAAATGAAACATAAATTGCGGCCGGTCGGCTTCCGTAGCCGCTTCGTCGTATTGTTTGGTCATTTCCTTTGCTACCGCCCTTTGAAAATCAGGCACCCTTAAGCTGCCAGTATCGCCGGTCATGTGGAAAACCAATTTATGATGCGAAGTTCCGGGAAGCGTTTGTTCCAGATCCAGGTGGTAAGGATATATTCCCGTTGGTGATGGCAGGGGTTTAAATTTTTCCTGATCGTCAATTGCTCCGCGCTTAAAAACCGGGCGGACACGTGGATTACGTTGTTGAAAGGACATGCGCAAATATAAGCCTTTCTGGTAAATGCCTATAAACATAGTTCCTCCTTCAAGGGGTTAGGGGGTTATCCGCGCCCTAACAACTCATCCAGTTTATTGCGTTCGGTTTGGAGTTCGCGGGCCAGTTTCTTTTCTTTCTCGTTAGCTTTGGCCTTGTAGGTTTTAAACTCTTCTTCCATTTCATTATAGAGCTCTGTTCTGTATTTAGCCTCCCGCCTGTAGCCAGCCGAGCGGGCTATTACTATAGCGGCGGTAATTCCAAATAGCAATACCAGGCCCCACATTACCAGGTTATAAACATGCTTCGGAATAGAAATTCCCAAAACATCAATTACATCAAGATGGGTAATGGAAGCATTAAGGGTTTGGTCCTTATTAGTTAATGCTGTTTTTAAGCTGTCAATAATTTTGGTTTGCGCATCTATTTTACTTGTAACTGCAAGCAGCTTACGCCGGTTACTATTCAAAGTATCCGAAGCGCTCTTCCATAACGCACCGATCAGCGGCTGCTGGTAACGATATATTTTAGTTAACAGGTATTGATATTGCCCGTTAAGGCTTTTATCAACTACAACCGAAGGAGAACTAGAATCGGGCTTTACAGGAACGGGCTGCTGCAGAGCAGGTTTAACGCCCGCAGAGTCTGTGCGCGTTTTATATTTATAGGAACGATATTTATAAGCTTTAACCTTTGATGTGGGCGTTACTAAACTGGGCTTTAAAGGATTAGATTTAACGGGAGACGCTTTTTTTACACTGTCCTGTGCGTAACTCAATGTAAAAATGCTGCAAATAAGTATTGTTAGTAGTGGTATCCTTAACATAGATAGCTGGTTTATAAAGTAAAATTAGTGTTTAGAAGTTAAAAATGAGAATTTTTGGTTAAAGAGATGACCGATTTAAGGTTATATATTAGTTAATTTATTCATTTTATTGTTTTACAAGTTACAAACTAATCTGTAATTAACTAACGGCTAATCTCCGATCTAAAATAATATATTAGCAGCATGAATATAGGCATAATTGGCTTGGGTGACATGGGGCGCTTGTATGCCAAAGCATTTGCTGATGCAGGGTACACGGTTTATGGCTGCGACCTTCCCGTTAACCGCGATAAGCTGGAAGATGAGCTGCATCCTTACAATATTAAATTAATGGATAACGGCCTGGATGTATCCCGCATTTGCGACCTGATCATTTATTCGGTTGAAGCGGACAGGCTGGTGCAGGTAGTAGCCGAATGTGGCTCATCCACCAAATACGGCGCGATAGTTGCCGGGCAAACATCCGTAAAAACTCCGGAGATTGAAACGTTTGAAAAACACCTGCCTGCTGACGCGCAGATCATTACTTTTCATGCTATGCACGGGCCTGGATTTAAACCAAAGGGCCAAAAACTAATTTTAATACGCCATCGCGCTGATGATGAAGCATACCAGCGTATGCTCGACCTGTTTACTGCCATTGAAACAGATATAGTTGAGATTGCCGATTACCACGAACACGATAAAATTGTTGCCGACACGCAGGCGGTAACGCATGTAGGTTTTGAAAGTATGGGAACTGCCTGGAAAGAGGCAGGCTTTTTCCCTTGGGAAAATGCATCGTATATTGGGGGGATAGACAATGTAAAGATCCTTACTACCTTGCGCATATTCAGCTATAAAGCACACGTTTACGCTGGATTGGCTATCATGAACCCTTATGCCCGGCAACAGGTAAAGCGTTACGCTGTATCAGAATCTGAATTATTTAAGCTGATGATAAAGGAGGAGGAAGAAGCCTTCCGGTCGAGGTTATACCGTGCCCGTGATTTTGTTTTTCACGAAAGCCGTAAGCCTATAATGCTGAACGACAATGTGATGAGGGAGTTTTCGCTTTCTCAAAAGCCCGAAATGCAAAAACCTAATTCCCATTTAAGCATATTAAGCATGGTTGATGCCTGGTATCACCTGGGGGTTAACCCCTATGATAACCTCATCTGCCAAACGCCGCCGTTTCGCTTGCGCCTTGGTATTGCAGAATATTTATTTAAGAATGAGGAATTATTAGAAGAGTCCATTAAAACCGCTTTATATGATAAAACGATCCGGGGCGACGATCTGGAATTTCACTCCGCGGTAAGGGAATGGTCGGCTATTATTGGTTATGGCGATATGGAAGGTTACAAAAA
>JAQBOU010000195.1 GCA_028287865.1 Mucilaginibacter sp.
AAACTACCACGCTGGTAGCAGCCATTAAAACATTGATTGCGCAAAACAAAGAACAAATACTGGTAGTTGCCCCAAGTAATACTGCCGTTGATCTGCTAAGTGAAAAATTGAACAACGAAGGGCTGAATGTATTACGAATAGGCAATCCGGCCAGGGTATCGGCCAGGTTGATGGCCTTAACTTTAGACAGTAAAATGGCGGAGCACAGCTACACAAAAGAGGTAAAAAAGCTAAAGAAACAGGCGACAGATTATAAAAACATGGCGCATAAATACAAGCGCAGTTTTGGCAAAGCCGAACGCGACCAGCGCAAAGCCTTATTTGATGAAGCCCATAAGATAATGAGGGAGGTTGATAAAACAGAGCAGTTTATTATTGACGACCTGGTTGCCAAAGCCCAGGTGATCACTGCTACGCTTGTCGGCTCCAACCATTACACCATCCGCAATGTAAAATTTACTACAGCCGTAATTGACGAAGCCGGGCAGGCGCTGGAACCGGCCTGCTGGATCCCTATTTTAAAAGCACAAAAAGTTATCATGGCCGGTGATCATTTTCAGCTGGCGCCCACAATTAAATCAAACGAAGCGGCCAAAAAGGGATTAAGCACCACCCTGCTCGAAAAATGTGTTGAGCTGCACCCGGAAGCGGTAACGATGCTGGATGTGCAGTATCGTATGAATGAAACCATTATGGGTTTTTCTTCCGCTGAGTTTTATACAAATCAATTAAAAGCAGATCCATCGGTAGCAAACAGGCTTTTATTTCCAACTGACCTGCCGCTAACCTTTGTGGATACCGCAGGATGTGGTTTTGATGAAAAATTGGAAGGCACCAGCTCAACAAATCCCGAAGAAGCTGCATTTTTGATTAAACATTTAACCCAGCTTACCGAAACGCTAAATACATTTTATAACGCTGAAAATTTCCCAACGATTGCTGTTATATCCCCCTATAAAGAACAGATCCGCATTTTAAAAGAATTGGTTCAAAGCTCAGTGCCGTTACAGTTACATGCAGATAAAATTGCAGTAAATACCATCGACAGCTTCCAGGGGCAGGAGCGTGATATTGTTTATATCAGCATGACGCGCAGTAACACGGCTGGTGATATAGGTTTCCTGTCGGACACCCGCCGCATGAATGTTGCGATGACCAGAGCCCGGAAAAAGCTGGTAGTAATTGGCGATAGTTCAACCCTTGCCAATTTTCCTTTTTATAACGATTTTATAGCCTATGCCGAGCAGGCCAACGGTTATCAAAGCGCCTGGGAATATGTGAATAGTTAAATTGATTTAGCCCCCTCTAAATCTCCCCCGGTAGGGGGAGACTTTAACTTCATTCTTTGTTAAAAGCTCTTCTTTCTGGTGTAGGGCGTGGGTTTAGCGAACTATGCAATAATTTCCGCAGATACAGATTTTAGAGCCCGGCCAGGTGCGATTCCCACCTGGGTCCATAGGACTCCTTCGGAGGGCGGGTGCAGGGCGGGTAGCGAACTATGTAATAACTCAGCCAGATACAGATTTTAAGAGCATCGGCCAGGTGCCAATGTGATTAAGTTTAAGTAAGGGTCTACGCAATAATTTAGCCCCCTCTAAATCTCCCCCGGTAGGGGAGACTTTAACTTCATCCTTTGTTAAAAGCTCTTCTTTCTGGTGTAGGGCGGGGTTAGCGAACTAAGCAATAATTCCAGGTACAGATTTTAGAGCCCGGCCAAGTGCGATTCCCGCCTTGGTCCATAGACTCCTTCGGAGGCGGGTACAGGGTTTAGCCAACTATCCATCCAGCCATGCAAGATGAAATCCCTTTGGTAATCTAACAGTTGGATTTTCTCTTATAATCTCAATAATCTTACCTTCAATACTCCTGATAATATTTTGCATATCATATTTTGTTTCAGCTTCGGTAAACCGGACAAATTGAACGCCAAGGCTTTCCAAAGTTTGCTGTCTGAGTTCATCTTTTGCAAATGCTTCTTCGTAATTGTGAGACATTCCGTCAATTTCAATTGCAAGCCTTAAGTCTTTACAATAAAAATCTACAATGTAGTTATCAATGCATCGCTGACGATCAAAATCAAATCCCCATAATTTGTCTTCTTTAAGTTCATTCCATAATAAAACTTCGCCAAAGGTCATGTCCTTCCGCAGCTTGCGTGCTAAGGCTTTAAGTTTGGGGTTGTATGGAATTATTTTGGCCATAGTTGTATATCGTATTTGTCGCTTGGTGAAACCCCTCCCTACACCCTCCCAGGGGAGGGAATCGCACCGGGGCCGCCTGCTTTTTCCTTTATCTTACCACCACATTGGCCACAGTTGTATCATGTTTGTCGCTTGGTGAAACCCCTCCCTACACCCTCCCAGGGGAGGGAATCGCACGGGGCCGCCTGCTTTTTCCTTTATCTTACCACCACATTGGGCACAGTTGTATCACATTTATATCACATTTGTCGCTTGGTGAAACCCCTCCCTATACCTTCCCTCCGAAGGAGTCCTATGGACAAGGGAGGGAATCGCACGGGGCCGCGGCTTTTTTCTTTGTCCTTTATCTTACCACTACATTAATCAGCAACACCCCAGCTAATCCAACCACTGAAACGATGGTTTCCATTACCGACCAGGAGCGGATGGTGTCTTTTATCGACAAGTTAAAATACTCTTTAAACAGCCAGAACCCGCCGTCGTTAACGTGCGAAAATGCAAGGCTGCCTGCGCCAATAGCCAGTACCATTAAGTTGGGGTTGATGGTCGGATCATGCAATACCATGGACGAAACAATGCCCGCTGCCGTTAATCCTGCTACCGTGGCAGAACCTAAACTGATGCGGATAATGGCGGCCAGCAGCCAGCCCAAAACAAGTGGCTGTAAATTAAGGCTTTGTAATGAGGTGGTAATTACATTATTTATTCCGCTATCGGTTAGTACTTGCTTAAACGCCCCTGAGCCGGCTATGATCAACAAAATCAATGAAATATCTTTTACCGAATCACCATAGATGTCAGCCAATTTTTTCATGCCGGTTCCTTGTTTTATGCCTAGCGTATAAGTGGCAACAAGCAGCGAGATCAGCATAACTATAGGTGCATCACCCAAAAACGCTATCAGCTTATGTGTAATAGTCGCGCTGTGGTCGATGTTAAGATACAGGGTGCTTAGCATCAGCAATATAACCGGCAGTAAAGCGGTTAAAAAACTGTTGGTTGCTCCCGGTAATTTTTCGGCAGGCAATTCTTCGCCAATAAAGGTATCTAACGGTTTTGAGTCTATATTTTTTAAGGTGCGGGCAAATACTGGTCCGGCGAGGATAACGGCCGGTATAGCCACCATAAGGCCGTACATTAAGGTGGTACCCATATTGGCATGAAAAATTAATACCAAAGCTGACGGAGAGGGGTGTGGCGGCAAAAAACCATGCGTGACAGATAAAGCCGCCAGCATAGGCAAGCCTATATAAACTGCGGGCAATTTATATTTATAGGTAATTGAAAAGATGAGCGGTACTACCAAAACAAACCCGGTATTATAAAATAAGGGTATCCCGATAATAAACCCGACAATTACCAAGGCCCATTGAATGTATTTAACCCCAAACAGGTTCACCAAAACTTCTGCAATTTTTTGTGCGGCTCCGCTGGTGGCTACCAACTTGCCAATCATAGCACCCAGGCAAATTATGATAGTTATGGTACCCAGCGTATCACCAAGTCCTTTTTGCACCGAATTGGTGATTTTGTCTAAGGGAATCCCAAGCAACAAACCAGCTGTAATAGCAACGATGAGGAAAGCTAAAAAAGGGTTTAACTTTGCCCAGCTTACCAATACGACAAGCAGGATAATGCAGAACAAGATGGTTAGTAAGGCCATTTAATTATTCGGTTTTAATGGGTTAGACTTTCGGGAATCAGACGCGGGGTCAAAGCTTTCCATCGCGGAACTAAAGTAACAACATTATTCTGATTTGAGATTCCCGGAGAATAAATTCTTTGTACTTTAGTGCAAAAGAAAACGCTATGAAACTTATCCCGTATTTAAATTTTCAGGGCAATTGCGAGGAAGCATTGAACCGCTACCAGGTGATTTTTAACGGAACCATCCATGATGTTAGCCGTTTTGCTGATGGCAATTTTCCTATACCTGAAGAACAGAAAAGTAAAATTATGCATGCGAGGTTAACCTTTGGCGATAACATACTGATGTTTTCTGATGGTATGCCTGGCGGAATAATAGATCATGGCAATGGCATCAACCTTAGCCTTGGAATGGACGATGAAGCACAAGCGAGATCAGTTTTTGATCAGCTTTCCGAAGGCGGAAAAATCACCATGCCAATGGAAAAACAATTTTGGGGCGCTTTGTTCGGACAAGTAACGGATCAATTTGGTGTACGCTGGATGATTAATTGCGACTTATAGAAGCCTTGCCTATAGGAAGGTGTTTTTATAACAACTATGGTCCATGGACTATTGACCATCGACAAACACGCTCATGACCAAAAAACGCTATTTTTTTACAGTACTTATATTAGGGGCGCTTACGGCCATCGGTCCGTTTTCTATTGATATGTATTTGCCCGGCTTCCCGGCGATTGCAAAATCATTACATACCACCACGGCCGAAGTTTCGCTTTCCCTGTCGGGATTTTTTATAGGGATATCTGTAGGACAACTATTGTACGGCCCTTTGCTCGACCGCTTTGGCCGGAAAAATCCTTTGTATGTGGGCCTTGTGCTTTATATCCTGGCTTCGTTGGGTTGCTTCTTTGTTACATCTATAGAAATGCTGATCGCACTCCGCTTTATACAGGCTGTGGGCAGTTGTGCGGCGGGGGTGGCCTCTATGGCGATGGTGCGCGATATCTTCCCGGTGAAGGATAATGCCAAAATATTTGCCCTGCTCATACTGATATTAGGCGTATCGCCAATGATTGCGCCCACTGTTGGCGGCTATGTTACTGCTGTTTTCGGCTGGCAACTGATATTTATCATATTGGCAGTTATTGCTACTCTTATAACCATCGCTGTGATTTTCTTTCTGCCCGAAAGCTATCAACCCGATCCAACTCATTCATTAAAACCAAAGCCAATTATCAATAGCTTTTGGTCGGTGATGAAACACCCGCAGTTTTTTACTTACGCCATTTGCGGGGCGGTGGGGTTTTCGGGCTTGTTTGCATACTTAGCGGCTTCGCCATTTGTTTTTATGGATGTGTTCGGTATCAGCAGCAAGGTTTATGGGTGGATCTTCGCTTTGCTTTCGGTAGGGTTTATCGGTTCCAGCCAGGTAAATGGCATGCTGACCCGCAGGTATAAAAGCGAAGAGATCGTAAATGTAACGCTGCCTGCAATGGTGGTGATCTCCCTTATTTTTTTAACCGGATCTATTTTGGGGTGGTTTGGCCTGTATAGCACTATCATTATGATCTTCGCCTTTTTATGCTGCGTAGGGATAACGTATCCAAATACCTCGGCGCTTTCACTGGCGCCATTTTCAAAAAATGCCGGTACGGCCGCCGCGCTGATGGGTGCTTTGCAAATGGCGGTAGGTACATTGGTATCGGTATTGGTAAGCCAGTTTAAAAGCCGCAGCTCCATACCTATGGCGGGGTTAATGGCGGCCGCTGCGGTGCTTGCATTTATGATACTTTTAATTGGAAAAAGATTTATAACGGAGCAAATTGATGAGCCGGTTGCTGATGGGGATAATAAGATATTGATCCACTGATTGCTAAGTGGCAGGTGTTCCATTCTTTGAGGTAGAACAGATGTCTGAACCATGATTTATAGGATTAAGGATGACAGGATAATCTTTAAACATTAACCAGGCAATCAAGTTCAGACAATGCGTCGAATTATGCGGGCAATGGCCACTGCGCTACCCTTCCCTTCAAGTACCTCAGGGCAGGCTTGTGCTCAAGGTGACACCCTTTTAATTTTAAACAAAAGAAATAACTTATGAAACTTGTACCTTATCTAAGCTTTCCCGGCAACTGCGAGGAAGCATTGAATGCCTACCAGGTAATTTTTAACGGAGAGATAGGACAAATCAACCGGTATGATAATCCTTCTGTAAAAGTTCCCGAAGGCTTCAAGAACAAGATCATGCATACAGCGTTAACTTTTGGCGATAATACCATCATGTTTACTGATGCGATGCCGGTTACTTCCGAAAAGGACGGTATTGTTTTTTTTGACGAGATGCCCGGATACAAAGTTAACTACGGCAACGGCATAGCTTTAAGCATCGGTTTAACAGATATAGCGCAAACAACAGAGATTTTTAATAAGTTGGCTGACAACGGCAATATCACAGTGCCGCTTGAAAAACAGTTTTGGGGATCGTGGTTCGGACAGGTAACGGACCGGTTTGGGATCTCGTGGATGCTGATGTGCGAAGAATAGTATACTTACTTGCAAGCGGTGACAAACTATATAGGAACATCTTTTAAGTTGTCTCTTTTTGTTACATCCCGTTGTCCGGAGGTAAAAGCTTCGGACAGCGCGGCATACGGTATAGGCACAAGTATGCCACGCTGTTGGTACTTGCGCCAGCGATGTGTAAACTATGGTCCATGGACTATCGACTATGGCCCATCGACCAAATCACGCTAATACCTCGTCAATAATCCCAAAGTCCTTTGCTTCAGCAGCTACCATCCAAAAATCCCGGTCGGATACATCATGGATCTTTTGGTAATCCTGACCGCTGTGCTTTGCAAGGATGGTGTAGAGCTCTTTTTTAACCTTGAGTACTTCCCTGGCTGTAATTTCAATGTCGGATGCCGGACCCTGCACACCGCCTAACGGCTGATGCATCATCACTCTGGAATGTGTTAATGCCGCCCGCTTGCCTGCCGAGCCTGCACAAAGCAACACCGAGGCCATGGAGGCAGCCATGCCAGTACAAATAGTAGCCACATCCGGACTTATCAGCTGCATGGTGTCATAAATACCAAACCCGGCATACACCGAGCCTCCCGGAGAATTAATATACATCTGGATATCCTTCTTAGGATCGGCCGACTGCAGGAATAATAATTGCGCCTGTATAATATTGGCAATATTATCGTCGATGGCGTTGCCTAAAAAAATGATCCGGTCCATCATCAGGCGCGAAAAAACATCCATCTGGGCCACGCGCAGTTCACGCTCTTCGGTTATATAAGGTGTCATCGCTAAAGGCAGGACGCTGTTTTCTATACGGGAAATATAATTATCAAGCGGCAAAGTTGGGACATGACAATGCCCTGCCGCAAATTTGCGGAATTCATTTTTTGCGGAATTCATAATTTATTGGGTTATCGTTTTATAAAGAAGCTTCTTATTTTTTGACTGAAGCTTTTATATTCATCTGCACTGAACAGCTTTTGATGTACCGCTTCAATCTCTTTTTTAAGCTGGCTGCGGCCATATGTTTGAACGAGGCTGTAGGTTTCCTTTTGCCATTGCAATTTTTCGTGCAGGCCCGCATCCAGCAATAATTTGGCTTCAAATACCAGCATATCACCAGGAGCTGAAAGCTGCAGCAAATGCGCTTCTATCTGTTCCGTCTCAATCAAGGAAGTCCTCATAAGTCAATGATTTTTCTTTAATGGTTTCACGTACTTTTTCCAGGCATTTATATTTCTGCACAGTAGCCGACCGCACACCCGAAAAGCCAAAGAGGGTTGCCACATCTGCAAGCGGCAATTGGTCATAATAAAAGGAGCGGAGCAGATCCATACAACGTTTGCCAGCTGTTTCAAGGTAATGCATTATTTTGGTGGAAGATGGTTGTTCTTCATCTTCGGTATTTGTTATATCAATTCCGTCAATTGAAGTATGGAGTCTATTGTCACCGTATTTTTTAAGCCACAAATGTTTGGCAATACCTGTTAAATAAGCCTTCTCACTCGTTTTAAAATTGACAGAAGAACCGGCTACCTTTTCATAATAAATAACGAGGACATCCTGGAAAATATCTTTCGCTTCATCAAAAGAGCCGCCCATTTTACTAACATACCTTGCTACGGCAGGAAATGCAGTTTTATAAAGCGTAATAAAAAGTTTTTCCCTTTCTGCTGTAGTCCGGGCCAACATGTTCATCTCCGGCATAAGTTTAACGTTTAATGATAAGTGCAAATTATTGAGAAAGTATCACCTTTTTGTTTAATCTTTTTTATACCCATCTGGTTTTGCATATTCATCAAGAACTCTGTAATTCTTTTTTTATTTACAATCCAAATTTTATACACTGATTAAAAGCACAGATTTCCTTTAAAAAAGGACTATTGTTTGTTTCATTTTGTACCAGCTTGTTTCTTTTCAATTTGTAATTGACTCATTTCAGTCGCGATGTAAATTTTTTGTTTAGGGTGTTTTATTTGTGGCAATGTTTATGAAACAAGCTATTCAGTAGCAGACCGAATAAATGTAGCTCGCAACATACAACATACAACCCATAACCCATAACATACAACTATCTATTCCCTCACCGCCGTAACCCTCGACCCTTCCTTGCCGCTGGTTTCAAATACCAGGTCCTTATCTGTTAGCTTTGATACCCAAAAGGGGAAGATCCTGATTTTGCCGTTGGGTAAGGCTTCTTTAATAATGATGTTTTGCCCTTCTGTACGGAACTTTCCATGTGACAGCACTTTGCCTCCCCACATAATTACAACATCACTATTTTGGGAGAACTGGATATAAGGCGCCTGTATGGCAAGCTCTGAACTGCTCACGCTGTCGGGCGGTGTGGTTCGCGGGTTTTCAACTTTAATGTATTTCCATTTTCCATAAAGCACTTCGGGCTTTATGGTTGATTTGCAGGCGGGCGAAAAAAGAAACAACAGAAGGAACATATAAAGGGGGCACTTTTTCATGATGGTATTATTTATTCGAATTTAATAAAATGGACGCATAAATTTGTTGATGCAGATCGGTGAGTAAACTATGCAGGCTTCAGGCATTGCGCCATCTAATTAAAACATTCCCGCTATAAATTGGAAATTCTTTTTAATTTTAAAAACCGTTATAAATACATTGATCATCATGGCCTTCAAAAAATACCTTATTCTTATTTTGGCAGTGATGAATGTTGCCTCGTATGCCCAAACTACAGCAAAGCTTACCATCAGCAATGATTCAAAGCTAACCGTAAGCAAATACATTTACGGGCAGTTTGCCGAGCACTTGGGTCATGGCATTTACAGTGGTTTTTGGGTTGACAGATCCCTGCCGGTTGAAAAGCAGGGCCGTATCCGCATGGACGTGGTAAAGGCGCTTAAAAAAATAAAGATCCCCACGCTGAGGTGGCCCGGCGGGTGTTTTGCGGACGAATACCACTGGCGGGATGGCATTGGCCCCGATGCACAACGGCCCAGGATGGTAAATACCAACTGGGGCGGTGTAACGGAAGACAACAGCTTTGGTACGCACGAGTTCCTGGAATTGTGCAGCCTGCTGGGTTGTGAGCCTTATATTGCTGCCAATGTGGGCAGCGGTACAGTGGAAGAAATGTCAAAATGGATTGAGTATGTAAATTCTAACAGTACCAGTACAGTAGTTGAACAGCGCAAAAAGAACGGTCATCCTGCACCTTATAAAGTAACTTTTTGGGGTATAGGGAATGAAAGCTGGGGCTGCGGCGGCAACATGACGCCCGACTTTTATGCCGACCAGTTTAAAAGGTATGCCGCCTTTGCAAAAAATTATCCGAGCGCACCGCTTAAAAAAATCGCAAGCGGACCAAACTCAGGAGATTATAACTGGACGGAAGTATGTATGAAAAATATCCCCGCCAATTTGATGTGGGGGCTTTCCCTGCACTATTATACCGTGCCGACCGGTAACTGGAGCCATAAGGGCTCCGCCACCAGCTTCGATGAAAGCGAGTATTTTAAAACCATGGAAAACTGCCTCGAAATGGAAAACCTGGTTACTAAACATTCTGCCATAATGGATAAGTACGATCCGGATAAAAAGGTGGCGTTGGTAGTGGATGAATGGGGTGTTTGGACCGATGTGGAACCCGGCACCAATCCAGGCTTTTTATACCAGCAAAACAGCCTGCGCGATGCATTGATCGCAGCAACTACCCTTAATATTTTTAATAACCATTGCGACAGGGTGCGTGCGGCCGCTTTGGCGCAAACGGTGAATGTATTGCAATCACTTATCCTTACCGATAAAGATAAGATGCTGTTGACGCCTACCTATCATATTTTTGATATGTACCAGATGCACCAGGATGCCAGATACCTGCCAATAAAACTAAATTCACCCGAGTATGAGTTGGATGGCAAAAAGATCCCGGCAATAAATGTTTCTGCTTCGCAGGATGCTTCAGGGAAGGTGCATATCTCGCTGGTAAACCTCGATCTGCATAATAATATCACTATCAGCGCTAATCTGAAAGACATTCATTGGAAAACGGTAACCGGGCAAATCCTGACCTCAGTAAATATTACCGATATTAATACTTTTCAGCAACCCCATAAATTGCGGCTTGAGAGTTTTAAAGGCGCTAAAAAAGAAGGGATTGATTTACTGGTAGTAATGCCGGCAAAATCAGCGGTTATGCTGGAGTTGGAATAACCTCCCGTCAAATTATTGCTGCTTCTTAGCTGTCTTTCTCATCTTTTCTTCCGCTTGTTTTACTTCATCTTTTTCGCTCAGCGGATCGTCTGTTTTAATTTCGCCATGTTTTTGACCGATACTTTTTGAGAGCCCCTTTTTGGTTCCGTCCTTTGGCTTTTCTATATTTTTCATGGCTATGGGTTATGTTAATTTAACAGGTGGGTGTACAATAAGTTTTTTTTAATCTTTGAATTGCAGTTGCCTTTTTACGCTTTCCGGAAAGGAAAGCAGGTCAACTAATCTCTGACCTCCAATCACCACTCTCTAAAACAAACGTTAAAATATGTTATTAACTTAGCCGTTATTATAGGTTTAATTTATATTTACGCATGCTCCGAAGTTTTTTGATCATTTTATTTGTTTGTTGTTTTGGCACCATCTTGCATGCTCAAACTGTTTTTAACGGTCGTGTGCTGGAAAATAAAACCCGGATTGTACTGCATGGGGTAATAGTTGAAAATTTGAATAATAAGCTTAAAACGATAACAGGAGACGACGGCCGGTTCAGCATTGCTGCCAAAGTTGGCGACCTGTTGGTTTTACGCTCTTTTTCTTACCGGCCGGATACGCTGTTGCTGACCGATATGCATGACAGGGAGATATTTTTGCTCCCCCAAACAAACATGCTGAACCAGGTTACCATTACCGATTCCAGCGGCCATACCTCTGCTGCAGCTAAGAACATGACCTATTACGACCCTATGTTTCATGGCCAGGTGCTTGATTACCAGCGCGACGAAAACCTGAACTATAAAGGCGGGGTAGCTTTGCGCCTGCATTATTTTACCAAAGATGACAGGGACAAAAAGAAAGCCGGGAAAAGGGCAGCGGACCGGAAAACAAGTGAAGAGATCAGCAAGGTTTTTACGCCTGAAAACATCAGTACATATGTGCCGTTGAAAGGCCGGGACATGGACGATTTTTTACTCATGTATATTCCCGAAGTGGAGGTTTATACCAATAAGGATTTTAACCTGTTAACTTACTTAAACGCCTGCTATAAAGAGTGGCTTACCCTTCCCGAAGACAAACGCCATGCTGCAAGCCAGGTATTTAAGCATTAGGGTTAGTGATTGGAGGCTGGTGATCAGAGATTAGCTGGGATTAGTGATTGGAGACCGGTGATCAGAGATTAGTTAGGGTTAGTGATTGGAGACAGGTGATCAGAGATTAGTTGGCAGGCGTATAATCACCTTGCTTACTGTATTAGTGGTGGCGGATAGTGAAAAGTTATCCACTCTATCCACGCCATCCACCTGACACTTATGCCGATAATTATTGGCAGCAGTTAACCGGCAAGTCTGTGGATGAGCTATGGAAGTTTTATTCAGATAACCCGGCTATTTAATCTTCAATTTTGGAGTACTTCCGGGTGTCGTTCATAAATGCATAGATCAGCAGGGATAAGGCAATACAAATGCTCACATACCAGTAAAACCAATCTTCATGACGGTGGTTTTTAAATTGTAAAGCCACCCACTCCGCAGATCCTCCGAATATAGAAACGGCCACAGCATAAGGAAAACCAACTCCCAGCGCACGTACATTTGCCGGGAAAAGCTCGGCCTTTACCACGGCATTAATAGAGGTATAGCCGCTTACTATGATCAGTGCACACATGATTAAAGCAAAGGCAATCCAAACATCTTTGGTATGGCTTAAAGCCGTCATGATGGGGATAGTTGTCAGCGCGCCAAATACACCAAAACCGATCAATAAAGGTTTGCGGCCAATTTTGTCAGATAACAATCCGAACAGTGGCTGTAGCAACATAAAAACAACAAGCGTTAATGATGAAATGAGGGTTGCGCTGTTCTTGGAAAAACCGGATGTGTTTACCAGGAACTTTTGCATATAAGTGGTAAAAGTATAAAAAGCTAAGGTGCCGCCAACCGTTAATCCCATTACGGTTAACACAGCTTTAGGGTGCTGCATCATCGCTTTTATAGTACCGCGAGTTGCTTTTATATTGCTATCTTTTTCGTCCAGTTTAACAGATTCCTGCAGGCTGCGTCTTAAATACATAACGGTTATTGCCAAAACAGCACCTATGCCAAAGGGAATGCGCCAGCCCCATTGGTGCAGCTGCTGATCGGTTAAAAACACGCGTTGCAATAAAACCAGCACACCTAAAGCGATCAATTGCCCCATTATAAGCGTTACATACTGAAAGCTGGAATAAAATCCCCTGTGTTTTTTGGTGGCCATTTCGCTGAGATAGGTAGCACTGGTACCATATTCCCCGCCAACACTAAGGCCTTGTATAATACGTGCCAGCACCAATAACAAGGGCGCGGCAACACCAATTTGTTTATAAGAGGGTATAACGGCAATCATCAGCGAACCTATGCTCATCATTAATACCGAAATAGTCAGCGCAGCCTTCCGGCCTTTTTTATCTGCAAACGCGCCCATTACCCAACCACCTATGGGCCGCATCAGAAAGCCGATAGCAAAAATCCCGGCAGTATTTAACAACTGAACAGTTTGATTTCCTGAAGGGAAAAAAGACCCGGCAAAATACAGCGAAAAAGCCGTATAAACATACCAGTCGTACCATTCAACCAGGTTACCTAATGAGCCGCCGATGATCGATCTGACTCTTTCTACAGTGGTTTGGGGAATAGCGTTAGTCTTGTTTTGCATATATAGAAATAAATGAACAGCAGGGCAGGTTCTCCATGTTCAGTGATAAATCTATAAATAATTTAAACAGGAACGTACCCCCATCAAAAATTGATGGGGTATTAAAAAGAGCCAGGCATACTAAACAAGATCTTATGAATTAGCAACGCGGGATGCTCCGGCGACTTTTATTGCATAAAGTCTATAATGATTCTCTATTGCCTCTCCGATTTCATCAATAGGAATATGCTCGGATCCATATCGATGTCCGACATCTTTCCATATACCGAAATCATTTTTTTGAATGACGTGAAAGGTGGCATGGTTAAAAACACTAAACTTGTAGCACTCCGGGTTATCCCGGCTAATCTTGAACGTATCTTCTTTAATTTTTACTTCAAATATCTCCATAGGTATAGGTATCAGCTAAGTTTTCTGCAGGTATCAGCTAAGGTAACAGCTTTATACGGAGTTATAAAATATTTTACCAGGGGTGTTTTAACGGTATTTGCACCGTTTTTTAACGGGGGTAATCGCTAAAATGGGATTAAACGGGTTCTTTTCAGAGTCAATTCAACAATCTTTAAATCCGTTTAATCCCTGTGCATACAAATTAATTATTTACCAGTTTGAATGCTCCTTCATTGTAACGCATACCAGTATTGGGATAATTGCCAAGCACGTTTTGTATATCCTGTAAATCCGCAGCAGAGAGTTCAAGATCAACCGAAGCTGCATTTTCGCGCAGGTATTTTGTTTTTTTGGTGCCGGGGATAGGAATTATATCGTCACCCTGTGCCAATACCCAGGCTAAAGCCAGCTGAGCCGGCGTACAGCTTTTTTGTGATGCCAGCTCTGCAAAGGCGCTTGCAAGGTTCTGGTTGTTATCCTTAAAATCATCGCTGAAACGGGGAAGCGTTTTACGGAAATCATCACCGGCCAGTTCGTCGATCTTAACGGTATTGGTTATCAGGCCACGTGAAAGCGGACTGAACGGAACAAGTGAAATACCCAGTTCGCGGCAAACCGGCAGTATCTCAGTTTCTACATCGCGGGTAAGCAACGAGTATTCGCTTTGCAGCGCAGCGATGGGGTGAACCGCATGTGCCTTGCGAATGGATGCCGCGGATGCTTCAGACAAACCAAGATAACGCACTTTACCTTCCTTTACCAGGTCGGCCATGGCGCCAACCATATCTTCAACCGGCACATTCGGATCAATGCGGTGCGCATAATAAAGATCAATGGTATCAATATTTAGCCGTTTAAGGCTCTTTTCAACAGCGCTTTTTAAGTATGCCGGCGAGCCATCAAAATAACTGCCCGCAGCACCAGGGAAAGCACCGGTATCGTCCTTTTGCCTGAACCCGAATTTTGTAGCGATAAAAACCTTGTCGCGGTTAGATGACAGTACCTTTGCTATTAGTTCTTCATTTTTGCCATTGGCGTAAACGTCCGCCGTATCCCAAAAGTTGATACCTAAATCAAGCGCAAGGTTTAACGTAGCAATGGATTCTTCATCATTAAAAGTGCCGTAGCCATGGTTCATGCCCATACAGCCAAGTCCGGTGGCGGATAATTTTTCGCCGGTTTTACCAAGTTTCCTGTATTTCATAGTTGATAGTTTTAGCAAAGATAAAGCAGTTTTGGCAGGCTTTTATAACCAAAAGCGTAGTGCAATTTAATCTGAAAATCATATTTTGCAACGTAGGGGTCTCCGGAATATGGAGACGACGATCCGCTTATTTTATGTCATTGCGCAGCGCGGCAATCGCGGACTTTGCAGAACCGCCCTGTATAGCATGCGATTGCTTCGTGCCTTGCAATGACAAGGTGGTGAGTATTTTTACATATTGTCATAGCAGGGGCAGCGCGGCCATCGCGAACTTTGCAGAGCCGCCCCTGTATAGCATGCGATACTTCGTGCAATTAAAAATATAAGTATAGATGGCGCTACTCTTTCGTTAGCCTCAGCACCACTACATCATGCGAATTAATTGTTTGTTTAAATATTTTATTAGTTGTGCCGGTTTCCTTTTTTGTCCAAAGATCACGCAGCTTATAATGGCTTTGGTTAAAGTCGACACTGGTTTTGGATACTGCATCATTTATCAGGTGCTGCTTCCAGTCGTAACTTACGTTTAGCGGGATGGCTGAGCGATTTAAAAAACAAACAGCCAGCTCATTATTTGCCAAAGGTTTTACCCATACTTCCAACCCATCAGCAGCATAATACCTGAAAGCTTCAACACCCAATGGGTCCTGGTCAACAGCGATAATATCTTTATTTGTTAAAACAGACCTGGTTTGCTCCGACATCTTACGCAGGTCATTCCCTGCCATCAGTGGCGCAGCCAGCATGCACCATAATGAAAAATGTGCTTTATCCTCGTTGTAACTCATCCCGTTCCCAACTTCGAGCATGTCAGGATCGTTCCAGTGACCCGGACCGGCGTATTGCCTGATGCTATCCTGGCGGTCTAAAATATTTAATACACTCAATGGCTTCCATCCGTTTCGTTCCTCGGTTTTTTCAAAAGCATTGCCGATATCTCCTGTGGATCGCCATAATTGTCCTACATCCTTTGCCCATTTCCATGGCATATGCTGCCCCCATTCGCACAGGCTGAATACCATAGGCCTGCCTGCGGCACGGATGGCTTTACTCATGGTAGTATAGGCTTCTTTTGCATTAATACCTTCTGTGTTACACCAGTCAAACTTAAGATAATCAACACCCCACGAAGCGTATAAACGGGCATCCTGGTATTCATAACCACGGGTGCCCGGGTAACCTGCACAGGTTTTGGTACCCGCGCAATTATAAATGCCAAACTTTAAGCCTTTTGAATGCACATAATCTGCAAACTCTTTCATCCCGTTCGGAAATTTCTTAGGGTCGGCTACCAGGTTGCCATCTTTATCTCTTTCCATCGCCATCCAGCCATCATCCAAAACAAAATAGGTATAACCCGCATCCATGCCTTTAAGTAAAGGTTCATCAATCCTGGTTTGAAAAGTATTCCAGCTATTCCAGCCCATTGGCGGCGTTTGCGCTAATTCTTCAAATTTTTGCGCATATACAGACGTACATACAGTGATACTTATCAGTGAGGCAAACAGTAAACTTTTAAATTTTATTTTCATAATTCAATTTTAGGTTCAAATAATATAAAGGCTTAATTTTTTAGTTTTCCGTTTGCAAGATTTAATGATTGGAAAATATTCACATCTTCACAATTTTTTATGCTGACCGGTGAAATATTTCCAAACACATCTGCTCTAACAAAACGGAGCTCAGCTGTTTTTACATCGTCAAAAATAAAAGCCGGGCGCTGCTCATCGTTCAAAAATTTGAGCTCGATATTATCCAGCTTTAATCCTTCCACATGCCTTATAAAAAAGCCATATGCAAGCAATACGCCAAAACTGCCCGGTTCGGGATAGCCTTTTTCCATTTCGGGCACCGTACGTTCGGCCTGTGCAGTAGTGCCGCCGCCCTTATAGTAAATCTTTACATCGTGAATGCTGATGTCTTTAATGGGATGCCCCGGTATACCGCTGATCAGCACTCCTTGTCCCGGTTCCACATTGTAGGCAACTATATTACTGATCATCACCCGGCGCAGCTCACCTACAGGCACATTTTCGGGCCCGCGCATCCTTGATGCCAGCCGTAAAAATATCGGCGCATTTACAATATCCCGCATGGTGATGTTGTTGATGGTTACGTCTTCAAGTAAACCACCATCCACTGTTTCCAACGCCAGGCCGCGGCAATAATTAAATATACAATTTGATATGGTAATGTTCTTAAACCCGCCGTTTGATTCTGTCCCGAATTTAATCCGTCCGGTTGGGCTGGTTCCGTATTGCGCATTTTTTGTTCTTTTATAGGTTCCATCTAAAAAAGACCCTTCATCAAACCCGCTGACTTCACAATTGGTAATGGTCACATTTTCAGTAGCACGGGCAAAACCAAGACCGAAAGTACTTTTTAGGCAGATGCCATCGTCATAAGGGGAATTCACGCTGCAATTGGAAACATGTACATTGCGGCAGCAGTCAATATCCATCCCGTCACGGTTGGTATCAAGCTTTACATTGTCAATGGTTAAATTATCGACGCCCGTAGCTAATATAGCAAACCACCCGCCGTGCAATATGGAAATATCACGGATATTTACATTGCGGCAAAGGTAAAGAGCGATAGCCTTATTGGCTGTTTGTTTGCCCTTCACATAATCTTTGTATAACCCTTTCCCCCATATGCTGCCCTGCCCCAGTATGGAAATGTCATGCAGGTTTTCGCCCCATATCAAACTGTTATGCCAGTGGCTGTGACCCGAATCCTGGTAAGTGGTATTCACACTTGCTTCTTCGTCGTCGTAGCCATTTTCTACACTCACCGGAGCAGCTATTATGGTTGCACCCTGATCAAGAAACAAGGATATATTGCTTTTAAGGTGAATAGAACCCGACAAATAATTCCCCGCAGGTAAATATACAGTGCCGCCGCCGGCATTCGCCGCCGCTTCAATCGTTTTATTAATGGCCTTACTATCCAGGTTTATCCCGTCGCCTATTGCTCCAAAGTCTTTTACGTTAAAGCTGGTTACAGGCCTCGCGCTGGCAAGTTTAATTGATGCTAAAAGCATGACCAACATCAATTTTGCAGTTTGCAGAGATGTGTTCATTAATTGGTTAAAAATCAAATGTAACTATAACAGTTAATATTTTACTTTTTATCCGCAACTAAAAAAATCGCTCCATATGCAGGAACCGTTAAAGTTATTCCCCCTGTAATGCCGGCAGCGTTCGCCGCTATAGAAGCATAGTTAGCCGGGCCCCCCGAAACCCCGCCAGTACCAATACCATTTACATATAGCTTTCGTGAAAAAGGGGCGTTGTCTGCTCCGCCATTCAATGTATAATAGTAGTAATTATTGCCTGGTGCAAAGTTTTTAAAGGTGACACTCACCACCTGATCTATACTGCCCTGATTCACTAAAATAACCCCGGCCTGGCCCGATGAATAAGATGATCCATAACTTACGATGTTGGGATTATCGCTGGTTGAGGCTACCAGGCGGTCGCCGATATAATTCTGGAAAAACCACATGTAATAAAACGCGGGCCTGGCGTTCCATTTTGTTGCGCCCGGTTCATCGCCTATATTAAACATCCCCTGGTCATCGCCATTTGCCCAGCCGTTTGCGAGGTCCCAGCGGCTGGCCATGCTTACCTGGTTACTCAAAGCCTCGCCTAAGGTCATTACTGCATGTAATCCCGCTATGTTTGATACGTTTTGACCTGACCCGACGGCCTGTATATTCCATTCATCCATCGCTACCGGTTTTTGCGTAACGCCGGCAGCCTGCACAGATGTTTTTATCCAGCTCATCATTGAGCTCGTCATAGAAGCAGGTGTTGAAAGGATAGTGGGAGCTGTTGAGTTTTGATTATAAGGCGTATAGTAGTTATGTACCACAAAAAAGTCGGGACTGTTACCTGCCGCCTTTAAGACATCGGCATTCCAGTTACTTACCCCTGCGTTGTTACCAACATCATTTGAACTGGTGAGTACCACACCAATTTTTATATTGGTATTTCCAACCTGCGCTGCCGCCGCGCGCATCGAATCGGCAAATACTTTAAAATGGGTGCCATATACCGTCCCGGTGATTATTGCAGGCTGACCGTCTTTATTTTTTGACGGATCAATTCTGTACCCGGCTTCCCAATTACCATAACACTCATTTCCTATTTCCCAATATTTTGTGCGGCCTTTATCATACCTAACCCAGTTGGCAGCTAAATGCGCTGCGGCCTGGTCAGGATGGGCACTGGTCCCGTACCGGGCATAGCCATAGTTAACTGTAATTAATCCGGTGCTGCCGGTTTGCTGCAATACTTTATAGTAGTTGTCCACCGTAAATGTCCAGCTTTGGGTGTTATAACCATACCAATAATTGGATGGCGATGCCTTGCCGTTAAGATCGAGCAAGGTATCCGGAGCATCCGTTGGTTGCTGTGTTTTGGTACCATCGCCATTCCAAAAATACACATCAGAAAGGCTGCCACCGGGCGCTCTTAATATTTTAGGAGATAATGCCGTTATGTTATTCATTAAAACAGGCTCTGTAACATATTGGCCCATAAAGGGATTGGTGTTATTGCCATATATATTTGTGGAAACCTTTGTTATGATCTGGCTAAGGTCCACACTTACAGCAACCGCGCCATTTGCCGATGGTTTCGAAACGCTTTGGGTGGTAGCAGGTGCTGCCCATGTTTTTGCCGCCCAGTTATCCAGGAAAAAACCCTGGGTGCTGGCCACAGCAGGATCGGTGCCGGTAACAATGGTATTTGTATTGCCGCCGGAGTTATTTACAGCGGGCGTCTTTTTACATGATTGCAATGCTATAAATGAAGCCATCATTATAGCAAGTGTGTTTTTAATATTTCCCATAATTTAGTTTTTAGTACTTCCCATCCGGTTATCTGTTTTCCAGTTTTATGCGCTGCATTATCCTATTCAACATCATTTCTAACTTTGGTTTACATCACGAAATAAATATGATAACGGTATACAACCGGACACAAACAGCTCCGCTACTCGAAACCGATGCCACGTGATAAAAATTCCGGATCAATAAAGTCACCGAAAAAGCTATTCAATTAAAGTGATAGGATCCTTTAGTGTCTTATCCTGCCAAAGGCTGTATAGGTTTCCCTGAATGCTTTAGGGATGCAAAGTTTTTTACGTTTAAAAATCCTGTTGAAATTTGATATGTTATTAAAGCCGCATTTATAGGCAATTTCGGCTACAGTGGTTGTCGAGTCTATCAGCATCCGCGAGGCATGGCCAAGCCTTATTTCGTTTAAACTGTCGATAAAGGTTTTACCGGTACGTTTTTTTATAAAGCGGCTAAATGATGCTTCGGGCATATTAGCAATGCGCGCAACTTCGGCAAGTGTTACCTGCCTGGTGTAGTTACTGTTCATATGCTCAAACACTTTTTCTATACGCCTGCTGTTATAATAAAATTTTTCGTTAGTAAAACTGGGATCAGAAAGCGTTTTCATATTATGGGATACAGACAGGTCATGAAGAATAGACAACAGTTCCAAAACAGAATCAAATCCAACCTTTTTATCTAACGCCATGATACGATCCTTTAACGTTGCTATTGTTTCGGACGCAAAAACTATCCCGCGCTTTGAGTGTTCCAGCATGCTTTTTAAAAAGCTGAGCTGGTTTCTTTTCAAGAATTTTTCGTCAAAAAGATCCCTGTGAAATTGAATAATAACCTCAGTGATCTCTTCACTCTGACATTGGTTTGTAAACCATGCATGATAAAGGTTTGGGCCGATAAGTGCGAGCTCCAAATCATCAATCACCTCAATATGTCCCCCTACCACGCGTTTGGCGCCCCCGGCATTTAAAATCAGGGTTAGCTCATATTCATCGTGATAATGAAGCGGAAAGTCGAATCTCTTTTTAACGCGTGTAAAAATTGTGAAGCAATCGCCTGGTGTCAGCGGGGTAATTTCGCGCATTACATTGCTTGTCATCATAAGTAGTTCGTGTATAAAAAGCTTTAAAATTTGCGAATATGCAGATGAAAAAAAGGCCCCCCCGGTTAGTCATGCTAACCGGCGATGGCCTCAAAATTAATCAACTATTGTGTACCATTATTATTAAATAACATACAGCACATTATTTTAACAACGCCACTTCGTCAAAGTACATTGTTTCATTTACATCAGTGTTTTGTCCCTTTAAGAAAAACCCGATCTGCTGTGCCGGTGTTCCTTTAGCCCAAAAATTAAGCAAGGAAGTGGATGTTGAAGATGGCGGACCAAGCGGAATTTTAAAGAAAGTCCACACATTTGCCGGAACAACAATTTGCTGCGCCGCATAACCTGGTGATACCTGTCCATATCCGCCTACCATTTGATCGCCTACTAAAACAAGGGTATGAGCAACAGTTCCGCCTTTAACCCAGAACGAAAAATATTTATAGGTTGGGTCATAGGCAAATTTACCCGGTGTATTCCAGTCAGCCCAGCCTTCTATTTGCCATCCGTTAGCCGGATAAGTGGCCTTAGCAGAAGAGGTGCCGGAGTGTGATGCATCTGTTGATACGCCTGACGGTGCAGCCCACGAGTTATTAAACCAGCCGTTTTGGAAATTATTATTTACAAAAACCTGGTAGGCATTATCAAGGTCATTAAATACCGTTGCAGTGCCTCCCTGAAGCCCGGTCTTTGATCCGGAATTATACGTAAACAACAGTGAAGATTCGGTAATAGTACTTTTAGGCATCTGCATAACCAAAGTGCTGTCGCTTTGCGAAACTATAGTTGCAGCATCACCGGTAGTTTTTAATTTAACCGCTGTAACATTGGCAAAACCTTTTCCGATAAGGGTAATTTGTGATCCGGCAGTAAAATCAAAATCACTCACCCCCATAATAGTTGGCGGAGGAGGCAATGTGGTAAATTTATAAGTAACCGTTCCGCTAGTGGTAGTCACTACAATTGTATTTGGCTGCGGCTGTATATAAGGAACAGTTGTAGGTATGCTAAAAATCACGTGACTGTCGCTATTAAGCGCGCGGTTAAAATAAATTGACACGCCGTTAATTGCAATTTTTGTTGTGCTACCCAGGTTGCTGCCTTCTAATACATAATAGTTACCTAGTTTACCGGTAACAGTTGTTGAATCTAATGCGGTAAGCACCGGGTTATAGTTAGGATTGGTAGTAGTGCTTACAACGCCGGAGCTACTATAAGTTGTAACAGATGTTGTTCTGGAAGAATCAACAATTGAACTGTTTAATGTGCGCACAGCGGTAATTACGGGAGCTCCTGTACCCGGAGTAAAACCTGTACTATTTTCCTTTTTGCAGGATGCTATACTGAATAACGCCAACACCGGCAGTATCCAATAGTAAGTTTTTGAAAGGTTCATTTTCTTTTTCATATAAATATTTTGATTATTTAAATACATACGGGGCCGTTTTATTCAGATTTGGATCGGCAGCAACTTCTGTGGCCGGGTAAGGAATGATAAACTGGGCGTCCGTAGGCACATAATAAACATGATTACGCTGGTAATCCAGGTATTTATTAGCAGCTGTACCGGCACCATTACCATCGCCTTTATTTACTGAAGCCTGGATTGCCCTGGCTACCGGGTGTGTAGCCGTGGCCGGGTTTGTCTGATAGCCATCTATACGTTGCATATCGTACCAATAATCACCTTCTATAGCAAATTCCAGGCGCCTTTCTTTGATTAAATCCCTATAGGTAAAGCTTGTTTTAGGAGCTAAGCCTGCCCTTAAGCGCACTAAGTTCAGATATTTTAATGCGGAAGGATCAGAAGATGTTGCATTGGTATCTATCCCATGACCTGCACCAGGATTTGCAGACAAACCTAAAATGGATTCAGCTTCAATCAGGTATACATCAGCATAACGCATAATGTAAGTATTATTACTGGTTGCCTGTTTTGCACTGCTACCATTGTTATCTGCCGGTGTACCTACTACATATTTTTTCAAACCAGCGTGGGTTCCCTGCACATTGATAGCAAGCGGAATTGTATAACCGCCATTTGCTTTATGCAATTCAGAATATTTTTCTCCGGGAAGCATAATAGCTCCATGCCGGCGGATGGTATCACCTGCTGCCTTATAAGCATCCTGCAAATCAAAGGTTGGGCCTAATTCGCCATAGCCATCGCCTGTACCGGTAAGCGCATTGCCGTTTTCGCCATCGGCAATTACAGATTGGATCTGGTTACCGAAACCGTAACCGCCATTGGCTGTCCATTGCAAGGCAATAATTGATTCTTTGTTGTTATTGTAGGCCGTTTCGAACAGGTTAACATACTGGCCTCCAAAATCTAAGCCCATCAAACCAAATTCGCCGCTGTTAATCACTTTTTCAGCCTCCTTTTTAGCATTGGCATAATCCTGCATGTACAAG
>JAQBOU010000199.1 GCA_028287865.1 Mucilaginibacter sp.
GATGGTTAAACAGATTTAATTCTTGGTATCCTTAAATTCTATGAATCATGGTTCAGATGGTCTCAATCTTGCTTATGAAATTTAATTCATGTATTTTTGTATATATAGCATCATATTAACATGGAACGCATTGTATTAGAAGTGGATGGAGCATTGGCCAGGGCATGGAGAAATAGTTCTGCAGCCATAAGGTCAAGGTATGAGAATAAAATCACTGCAATATTGCGGGAACTGAAAGAAGCTGAGTTTGATAATTTACTTGATAAAGCAGGCAAGATTGCAGAAGCAAACGGACTTACCGAGGAAAAGTTGAACGAAATATTAAATGACAAAGACTAATCTGTTTGTATTTGATACAAATATTCTGATTAGCGCTTTTATCCTGCCTCAATCTACAGCTCGTAAAGCATTAAATAAAGCCCGGAAAGATGGGATTGTTATAATCTCTCAGGAATCTGCAAGTGAATTTACTGAAGTTTTTATAAGACCTAAATTTGATAAATATCTTCCGTTAGAAATCAGATTAGAAATTATCGATGATTTTGTTTCTCTTGCTCATTTCACAAAACCCTCCGTTGAGATTATTATTTGCCGTGATCCAAAAGATGACAAATTTCTTGAATTAGCTTGTACCGTTAATGCCAAATGCATAGTTACCGGAGATCAGGATTTGCTGGTATTAAATCCATTTCGGGGTATTTCAATAAAGACTGCTGCTCAATTTTTGGAAGATTGAGAATATACAACTTAATTAACCATTCACCAAATCAAAAAACCATTTTAAAATTCCAAAAATATTATTTAGCTTTGCCCTCCCACGAAAGGAGGTATTTCAGAATTATGATCATTATTAACGTAAAAGACGGCGAATCATTAGATAAAGCATTGAAACGCTTTAAAAAGAAATTTGAAAAGACAGGAGTTTTAAGAGAACTTCGCAGTCGCCAGGCATTTGAGAAAAAATCTGTAACCCGTCGCCACGTGGTGAAACATGCCATCTACAAGCAAAATATGAACTTAGAAACCGCTGTATAAATTCATAAAAGAATTTTCAGATTTTCTAATCAAAATATAAAAACTATTTGTACATTCATCATTCGGGTGTACAAGTAGTTTTTCATGTTTACAGAGCGTTTTATCCGGTATATTAAATTCGAAAAAAGGTACTCCCCGCATACCGTATCTGCCTATCAGTCAGATCTTGATCAGTTTGTTAACTATCTGAACAATCCTGATAAGCAAACGCCGCCTCCCGATCCTATAATTACACATCCTTCACAAATTACCCATCACCATATCCGTAACTGGATGGTGGAGCTGATGAACGGGCATATAATTGCGCGTTCCATAAACCGCAAAATAGCAACGCTGCGCAAATACTTTAAATTTTTATTGCAGGAAGGTGTTATTGAAGTTAACCCGGCTTCAAAGATCAATGCTCCTAAAATCCCTAAAAACTTACCGGTTGTAGTTGAAGATGTCCGCCTTACGCAGATGCTTGATGAAAATGAGGTGTTCGGTAAAGATTTTAAAGGCCTGCGGGATAAACTGGTTGTTGAAATGCTGTTCGGTACCGGGATACGGCTGTCCGAATTGCTGGGCATAAAAGAAACCGACATTAATGTTTATGAGGGTACGGTGAAGGTTTTGGGCAAACGGAATAAAGAGCGTATTATTCCGCTAAATAACGAGTTGAAACTATTAATTGCTGAATACCAGGAGTTAAAGAAGAAACAGGATTTTTTTAGCAACAATTCCTTAACCTTAATCGTTACTGATAAAGGAGCAGATGCTTACGCGAAGTTGATTTATTTAATTGTGCAGAAATACCTCTCATATATATCCACTCAAGACAAAAAAAGCCCGCACGTGCTGCGGCATACTTTTGCTACAAGCTTATTAAACCGTGGCGCCGACTTAAACGCCATTAAAGAACTTTTGGGACACGCTAACTTAAGCGCTACCCAAATTTATACGCACAATTCAGTTGAACGATTAAAGTCTATTTACAAACAAGCCCATCCAAAGGCATAAAAAGGAGGAAACATGAAAATTACAGTGCAATCTATTCGTTTTAATGCAGACAAGAAGTTGTTAGATTTTATCCAGAAGAAAGCTGACAAGCTGGATACCTTTTATGACCACATCATTAGTGGTGAGGTTTATTTAAAGCTGGAAAATGTAGAAGACGAAGCCAATAAGATAACGGAGATTAAACTGATGTTGCCCGGCAACCAGATATTTGCAAAAGAACAATGTAAAACCTTTGAAGAAGCCACCGACCTGGTGGTTGAAAGCCTGAGAAAACAAATTGAAAAGCATAAACAGAAGAAAACCGCTGCTGCTGAGGCTGCTAAAAAAGCAATTTTAATAACTGCTGCAGACCTGATGTAAGCTAAATAACGTCTAAATTTTGATAGAATCGGTGGGTTTACAGCCCGCCGATTTTTTTTAGAAAATAAATTTTGTTCAGCATTAAAAATGTGTAAATTTGCAATCCCTTTCGGAGAGGTGT
>JAQBOU010000210.1 GCA_028287865.1 Mucilaginibacter sp.
TCGCTATTACTGTTTTCGCCGCCCTGACTGGCATGACTGCCGCCACCGCCGCTCTGGCCGCCTCTGCCACCCCGACCGCCGCCACCGCCCATGCCTCCTCCCATTCCACCGCCGCCGCCCATGCCGCCACCGCCGCCTCTGCCACCGCGACCGCCGCCTTCTTGCTGTTCACCGCCTCCCGGTGCTTTATGCTGAAAACCATTTATTTTAAAATTAAATGCCCACTCGTTTTTGCTAAGGTCGGCATGAAAAAAAGACAAGGGGATAGCCGCTTCGCAAATCAGGTAGCCATCGTTATCATAGTTCACAGCTGTTTGAAAGCCATAGGTATTGGAGGTAGTGATCATGTCGCCCTCAATATCTTTAAAGCCCGTAACTTTTATACACCTCAAAGTAGTGATCCGCTCGCGCATCAGCTCCTCGCGGTCTTCTTTGGTAACTTCCCGGCCGCCGCTATCCGCGTGCAGATCGACCAGAGGAGCAGTGCCCTGTAAATTCAGCGGAAAAGTGATGCTATATGTTGCTTTCTTTTTCCCTTTGGGATCAATGCTGAAGGTTATACCAGCCTTTAATATTTTTGTTTGGTCCAACCGGTCCTTTACCCGGATAGCCACATAAAGCGTGTCTTTTGTATTGGCAATGGAATAATTGATCCTGTTTTCGGCATTGTAATAGCGCAGGCTGTCGCCCCAGTCTTTGCTATCGCCGTCAATAGCAATGTGTGGCGGCGGGGCCTGTAAGGTACCGATAGCATTGTTACCCGATTGGGCATTACAAAAACCAATTGCCGAAAGCTGCAATGCAGCAGTAATTAAAAAGCAGGGGAAGAATGTTTTCATTTTTTGAGAACCGATATAAGGTTGAATTTTAAATTAAAAATGCCGTAATTCAACTACGACGCTGATTGAACATAATTTTCACGATTTTATTGTTGTTTTTCAGTAATTTTGCGGTAACTTATGTCGACTGAAGTACAGGAAGAAACACTAACCCTTGAAGAGATACTGGCAAGCGTTAAAGAAATGCACCGCCTTATTTTATGGAATGATGATTTTAACACATTCGACCATGTGATTTATTGCATGATGAAATACCTGGATTATTCCGAATCGCAAGCCGAAAAAATAGCATGGAAGGTGCATAACGAAGGCAAATGTGCCATACTTGAAGGCTCATTTACTGAAGTTGAGGTATACCGCAAGATCCTTCAACAGGAAGGGCTGACAGTGAGTGTGGAGTAGTTTTTAAAAGTCTTAAGTTCTTAGATACTCAAAAAGAATGAGCACGGTTAATCTTGAAAGCTGACGCCTTTATAAAATTAAAAGCCGCAAGCCGGGCAATTCCAACTTACGGCTTTCGGATTTAAAACTAAGACCTTATAATTTTAAACTGTATAATTCCATCCGTGAGTATCTGTCACATCGCCGTATTTAATGGCATCCAGTTCTCTTAAAACTTTCTGTGAGAATTCGCGTGTTTTCGGATCGCTTAAAAAATACTCTTCTCCATCAAAGCTTATTGAACCAACCGGCGCAATAGTAGCAGCAGTTCCGGCACCAAATGCATCTTCAAGCTTACCATTTTTAGCACCTTCAATAATTTCAGCAACAGAAACACGGCGCTCCTCAACCGGTATACCCCATTCGCGGGCCATGGTTAACACAGTATCGCGGGTAACGCCATCCAAAATAGTATCGCGGGTTGAAGGGGTGATCAGTTTGCCATCCAGCATAAAAATCACATTGGCGGCGCCCATTTCTTCAATATATTTATGCTCTTTGGCATCAGTCCATATCAGCTGGTCAAAACCCTCTTCAGTTGCTTTGCGGGCAGGCAGCATACTGCCGCCATAATTACCGGCAGACTTCGCATAACCCATACCGCCTTCGGCAGACCGTGTATAATAGGTTTCTATTTTAACCCTTAATGTTTTTGAAAAGTATGGTCCTGTAGGACCTATCAAAACCATGTATTTATAGGTGGTTGATGGTGCTACGCCTAAATAAGCATCGGTGGCAAACATAAACGGCCTTATGTACATAGAGTGATTCGCTTTTGCGGGCACCCAATCGCGGTCAATATCAACCACTGCGGCAATGCTCTGAATAAATACCTCTTCGGGCAATGCAGGCATGCATAAACGCTCGGCCGATTTATTAAAACGGATCGCATTTTTGTCGGGACGAAAAACAGATACCTCCCCATCTGCATGTTTATAGGCTTTTAAACCTTCAAAAAACGCCTGGCCGTAATGCAAAGCAGAAATAGCCGGGCTCAATCCAATTTCACCGTAAGGGACAATTTGAAAATTCTTCCATTCGCCATCGGCATAATCAGCCACAAACATATGGTCGGAAAATGTTTTACCAAATGGTAAGTTATTAAAATCGGTTTCCGGTAAACGGGATTGATTGGTTTTGGTGATCTTAATGTCCAGCGTCTCAGTCATTGCCTTTTATATTTAATTCAGAAAATTGCAAATTAGCAAATTTGTGTGACAGTTCATAGTCAATTTTTAAAACGTATAAAAAATCACACATTATCAATAAAAATAAAACCTTGTTAGGTGCACAATTCATATAAGCAGAAATAAGGATGCACTACAGGCGTTATTTATCCTGTTTGTTTTGGCACAAGGTTCAATTGAGTTTTTGCCCGGTGCATTGCTAATGGCATCGCTTATTTTCTGTTTAACAATGACGCAGAAGGAAGGTTGTATTATATAATTTTTGGAGCCGTACTGCTGCTAACCTGCAGTTTACCAACTATAAGAGCAATATGTATAACTGTTTAACGATTATAGCGCCAGTTCAATTGCCGGATCCCAAAAAAGAGATTTAAAATCCTGCACCTGGTCGTCAATTACCACAACTCCTTCGCTGGCTAATAATTGTTCCATTAAATTACCGCCAAAGTGAAACTTTGCGGTTAAAAGGCCCTGCCGGTTAACTACGCGGTGAGCGGGAACCGGCGGCAATGCTCTGCCACATGCCTGCATAGCATAACCCACCATACGCGATGAGCCTTTAGTGCCGAGGTAAGTTGCAATAGCGCCGTATGAGGTTACTCTTCCGGATGGTATTAACCTTGCAACTTCATACACTCTTTCGAAAAAATTGTCATCTTTCATCGCTTAACTAAAAGAGAATTTAAGGTAGTTAATATTCTTATTATCCTTCAGGTATTTCTTTTCGTAATATGTTTTAATGGAGAGTACCTCATCTGCATAGTCAGAAAAATAAAGATCTTCTGTTTTTATATGCAGTTTTAAGCCTGTTTCAGTTATTTTTTCTGCGGTATAAACATGCAGTCCATCGTTGTCAGTTTTTAAATTGATATTGCCGCCCGGTTTTAAGATCAATTTATATTTATCCAAAAACCGCGGCGATGTAAGCCTTTTCTTTTCGCGGCTTATTTGCGGCTGCGGATCGGGAAAAGTAATCCATAGCTCATCCACTTCCCCGTCTGAAAAATGGTCAAGTATCATTTCAATCTGTATCCGTAAAAAGGCGACATTATTAACGCCCTCTTCCAATGCCGTTTTAGCTCCGCGCCAAATCCGGTTGCCCTTATAATCAATCCCTATAAAGTTTTTATCTGGAAACATGGTGGCCAAATTAACCGTGTACTCACCTTTACCGCAAGCCAGCTCCAGTACAACCGGGTTGCTGTTTTTGAAAAAGCCTGTATTCCATTTGCCTTTGTAGGCTTTGCCTGCATCTAATTGTAAAACGTTGCTGAATGTGTCTATTTCAGCAAAGCGTTTTAATTTATCTTTTCCCACTTAAAATAATTAAAGCGCAAAAATAGTCTTTCTGTTAATTATTAAATGGTGGTTTTTTGTAGAAATGGTATATATACTACATACTTCTCAGCAATATGATTTATTGAAAAATTATTGTTACTTGCATGTATAGTATATGAAACTAAATATTTTATAGTTTGTTATTATAATTCGGAACCAAAATACCCCATTCCCTATGAGAAATTTGTGTTTAAGCGTAATACTGCTCTCGGCCCTATGCATGATGCAGGCTTGTAATCAAAGAGCAACAAACACAACCACAGAAAATGCCGATAGTATTTCAAGTGCCGACAGTTTAAATGCAATAAAAGACAGTTCACCTAAATTAAATGTTCCGGCCGAAAAAAATGATGCGCAATTTGTAATCGAAGCAGTTAAAGGGTGTATGGCAGAAGCTGCAATGGGAAAGCTTGCAGTACGTCATGCCCAAAACAAAAGGGTTAGAAACTTTGGTGCAATGATGATAAAGGACATTACCAAGGCCGATAAAAGATTAACTGCCCTTGCAAAAAGCAGGCATATTAGGCTGCCTGATACACCGGATACCGGCAAACAAAAGGCGATTGATTCACTGTCGCGAAAATCCGGGAAAGATTTTGATAGTGCCTATGTTGATAATGTGATAAAAGAGCATAACCGCTACTTAAATATGTTTGAAATTACTTCAAAAACATCCAGCGATCCGGAGATCAAATCTTTTGCGAACAAGGCGCTCCGTATTTTAAAGAATCACCTGGAAGCTATACATACTATACATGATAGTATGAAATAACAAAGCGATGGGTTCATCTACTATGCTTCTTTTAAGATTTAAGATTGGGTTAAAGCGTTAACGAATATTGCTTTGATCAGAAAAATCATCTTATTTTTTTAAGTGTACCGGGAGCGGCCGCTTCAAAAATGTAACTGCTATCCCCGCCAAAACAATTACGCTGCCTATGATTTCTTTCGGCTCCAGCTTCTCATTCAGGAATATGATTGCCCAGATACCGGCTATTACAGTTTGACTAAGCAGGGCGATAGATACTTTGGTGGATTCGAGGGAGCGCAGGCTATGATTAATAGTGAGCCAGCCCACCAGCTGACAGATGAGCCCCATACCCAAAAGACATAGCCATGACGATGTGGGAAAGCTAACCATGTTATTTTGCCGGATACCACAAATAATAAGCAAAAACACACTTGCAGCCAGCATATTATAAAACATGAAGGTGATTGTATCTATTTTTTGTAAGATGCCACGGGTGATCATAATATAAATGGCATAAAAGAAGCTGGCTAAAAGCGCCAGTAATATCCCGATGTTAAATTTAAGGCCGATAATATTTTGAAAGCCTACTAATTCTATCATACCTGCAATGGCCACCCAGGTACCGATCCAGAATAGTTTACCTGAGCGTTTTTTGAACAATATAAAACCCAGTAAGCCCACCCACAAGGGTGCCAGGTTAGCCAAAAGCGTTGAAACTGTAGCGCTTATTTTTAACAGGGACAAATTCCAAACGGCAATATCCGATGCAAATATTACGCCGCCTATTAATGCGATAAGTAATTCCCGGCGCGCTATTTTTAATTTTCCCTTTGCTATGCAGTAGGGAGCAATGCAGATCCAGGCTATAAAAATGCGGTAAAAGCCCGAAGTAAGTGCAGGTACGCCGGCAAGTTTTACAAAAATTGGAGAAAAGGAAATGCAGATAATGCCAATGATAAGGCTTAGCCTTGGGTTCATAAGAAGCTGATCAATAACATATCTAATGATAAAAAGCGGTTATTTTTAGATAATGTAAACCAAAGATAACCGCTTTTTAATTCTAAAAATTACAACATTTACAATTTTTATTTTCTATCAGGCTGTTGCTTTCTTCTTAGTTACGGTTTTCTTTTTGACCATTGTTTTTTTCACTGCCGGCTTTGGTGTTATTGCATGTTTAATCGGTTTAACCTTTACCAGTTCAACATTAAACACAAGCGTACTGAAGGGCCTGATATCGCCCTGTCCCTGCTCGCCGTAGGCCAGGCCTGACGGAATGATAAAAGTAGCTTTTGAACCTTCATTTAATAAAAGCAGCCCTTCGTCCCAACCCGGGATAACGCCGCCTGTGCCAACTACTACCTGTATAGGTTCATAAGTGCGGCCCGGCTGTTGCAAACCGGCTGCTTTTGCATCGGCCTCAATACTCGAATCAAAAACCTTGTCATCCACCGTCCGACCTGTGTAATTAACCAGTACGGTATCACCTTTTAAGGGTTTGCGTTTTAAGGACGGTTTAGTAATTACATATTTTAATCCCGAAGGCGTTGTTTTCACAATCAATTTATGATCGGTGATATATTTTGCAGAGCCTGTGTTTTCTGCAGTTTTTATGTCAGCAATAAAATCAGTTAAAGATTGTACCTTTTCTATTTTAAGTATATAGGTTAGGTTGCTGCCTTTGGGGAAAAATGGAGGACGTTTATCTTCGTTCCCCTTAAATATTGAATCCGTAGGCACCACTACAAGCGCACTATCTTTTACGGTTAACAAAGGAAATATCGCCATCAGATCCCCCACTTTTTCGGATGGTACAATTTGTGCCTGTACGGGATGTCCGGCTGTGTAAGTACTTGCAAGCACCGAATCCTTATCCGTTTTTTGAATAAACTGAAAGGATACAATATCATTCAGTTTGATCCTGTCACCTGTATTATGGGTAAATAACCGGTAGGATGCCCCCTGAGGAGTATGTTGTAAATCGCCCTGGGCTTTAGCATTAACAGCCAGGATCAACGCCAAAATAAACAGTATATACTTCATGGTAATAAAAAAAGCCTTCCTGATTAACAGGAAGGCTATGTTAAGTTAAATATTATCTTCTAACCGGTTGCTGACTTTGCATCGGCGGCATAGGTGCCACAGGTTTTGGAGCATTTGGATTTGGATGTATAACATCTACCAATTCCAGGTCAAATACCAATGGGGTATAAGGCTGTATAGGGCCGTTAGGACCGCTTCCTTGTTCGCCATAAGCAAGGCTGGATGGCAATATTAATGTAGCCTTGGTGCCTTTAGTTAATAATGGAAGGGCTTCATTCCATCCTTTAATCATGTTCTTAACGCCAAGCGGGAAACGTATAGGTTTATACGGATTCATTGGGTTCATTGGCAATTTATATTTAATAACATCCGATTTTATATTTGAATCGAAAGCTTTGCCATTAAGGAAAGTACCTGTATAATTTACAACTACCGTGTCACCGGCTACCGGTTTAATGCCGGTTCCTTGTTGTGTTATTACATAATATAAACCTGAATCAGTTTTGGTAACGTTCAGCTTTTTATCAGCAATATATTTTTTAATGTTTTCCGGTTCGGCTTTTTTAGCTGTTTCCTCGATAGATTTAACATATTCTTGTAAACGGCCCTGAAAAACCTGGTCGCTAAGATTTCCTTTAGCAATAACTTTTTCAACTTTTACCACATAAATCTGGTATTTACCTTTCATGCTGGGGGGTCTTGGACGGCCCTTGGTTAAAGAGTCAATATTTAATTTGATTATTGCGCTGTCACCTTCGCTCAGCAACTCTAATCCCTGGTAAATATCTCCCTTGGCTTGCGGTTTTTGCATCATTTGCATAGCCGGGTGCCCCATTTGATAAGTGCTGCCTATTACGGAATCTGCATCATTCTTTAACGTCAGGTTAAGGCTTACAAAATCGCCGGGCTTAATGCTTGGGCCGCCTTTATCCACAATAATATTGTATAGCAATCCTCCGTCACCTTTTTTAAATCCATTGCAACTTGCCAATCCAAAGGCCGCAAGCGCTAAAAACACTAGTTTTCTTTTCATTTTTATTGTATTAATAGTTTTTTGTATTCGGGTAATATTAGTTTAATTTGATTAATTGTGTCTTCCAGGCTGGCGCTTGATATACCGCCTGCTGCATTACGGTGCCCACCGCCATTAAAATATTTTTTACAAATATCGTTAGCCGGGAATTCACCTTTTGACCGTAGTGAAAGCTTTACCATGTCGGTGCGTTCAACAATAAACACCGCCAGTTTGATACCTGCTATAGATAACGCATAGTTTACTATACCTTCGGTATCGCCGGTGTTAACTTCAAATTTTTCGAGGTCGTGTTTAGTTACTGCTATAATAGCCGTATTATATTCATATAATACTTCCAGCCGGTCAGACAAACAAGTACCTAAAAGCCGTAACCTGTTTTCGGACGAATTATTGTAAACCAAGTCATATATCCGGTAATTAACAGCCCCGGCATCAATCAAATCGGCTATTATACGATGTACTGACGATGTTGTATTAGGTAAAGAAAATGATGCCGAATCTGTCATAATACCTGCGTATAAACAGCTTGCAACATCTTTATTAATTAGTTTTTTGTTATTGAGTTCTACTGCGATAAATGAATATATTAATTGCGCAGTTGCACAGGCATTGATATCCCAGTAACGGTAGTCGTCAAAGTCTTCGGGCTCCAGGTGATGGTCGATCATGATTTTTAGCGCATCGCTTTTTCTAACCTGTTCGCCCATTTGGTTAATGCGACCTAATGCGTTAAAATCCAGGCAGAAAATTATTTTGGCATCTGCTATTAATGCATTTGCTTCTTTTACGTTGCCGGTATAAATAATCACTTCTCCGTTGCCGGGCATCCAGCTTAAAAATTCCGGATAATCGGTAGGCGTGATAACTTTAACATGATGCCCCTGTTGTATAAGATAATTATATAAACCCAAAGACGACCCCATAGCATCACCATCAGGCTTGTGATGAGTAGTAATAACTATTTTTTGAGGCTGCGCTAAAAGTTCAGTAAGCGAGGCTGTATCTAACATCAATTTTAAAAAAGAGTTGCAAAGCTAAATAAATAAATTAAATACAACTATCTAATTTAATGTAAAAGCCTTTATGTTTTAACTGGAAAAAGCTACTTTTGCGGCGATTTGAATAGGAGCGGTATAATTATACTGTCTTCACATATTATATTCCGGCTAACAGACTGGTATAGTTAACAAAATAATTTAAAGTAATTTCTGATGAAAGACAATAAAACACTTACAATGATTAAGCCCGATGCTGTTGCTAATGGGCATATTGGTGCAATTTTAGATCAAATAATAAAAGGCGGTTTTAAAATCACTGCTATGAAGTATCTTGCTTTAAGCGAAGAAAGAGCAGGACAATTTTATGAAGTTCATAAAGAGCGTCCTTTTTATGGCGAATTGGTGCAATTTATGTCATCGGGGCCAATTGTTGCCGCTATTCTGGAAAAAGACAACGCAGTTGAAGACTTTCGTAAGTTAATAGGTGCTACCGATCCATCAAAAGCCGAAAAAGGAACTATCCGTAATTTATTTGCACAATCAATCGGGGCAAATGCAATACATGGTTCTGATTCAGCAGAAAACGCTAAGATTGAGGGCGAATTTTTCTTCTCGGGCCTCGAAAAATTCTAAAATATTTTTTAAGGCCGGGCGTTATGTTAATAAGTTAACAAATTAGCACCCGGCCTTTTATTTTTATTTTGGTTTTATAAAAAGAAGTATTTATTTTTATAACCGTAAGAATATTTTCTCTATATTTAAACCTTAATAATAACACAGATAGCGTTTTATGAAACTATTACTAAAATATATTTTATATACATTGCTGATAATAGTTTTAATATCTGGCACTATATTGCTTTACAGAACACACCCGGAAGCACAGCTGGTGTTTATTCTTCCCGGGCTTTTTATTCTTGCCTTTTCAAGAATGAGTGATGACCTTAACTTCCGGACCTTTTTCCCAAGGTGGACTAAAGGAAAATAATTTCATCAACAATTACACTTTTTGCTTCATCATTTATTTTATTAATTATTTGCGTACGCATTAACATTAATTCGTTTTTTATCACAGACGATTCAATGCGCAGAAATAATTTTTTATCATGTATAAATAATTCTTTGGTTCGATTAGCTACCGACTTCCCAACAAGCTCGGGCCAGGCGGCAATAACATGAGTTTCATCAAAACGCTTTTTAATTTTATAAACCTGCAGCATTTGCGCTATAGCTTCCTTAAGCGATTTGTCATTAGCCTTACGCATCTATTTCCCCTCCCGTCACTTTAAATAATTTGATGTGCACTCCTATTTCATTAAATATATTTTTAACCCGGCTCACATTTGTATCGGTAATAAATACCTGCCCAAAATCGTGATTTGATATCATTTGCATTAATTTGGTAACACGTTGGTCATCAAGCTTGTCAAAAATATCATCAAGCAACAGTATAGGTTTAAACCCTTTTTGCAAATTTAAAAAACTGTACTGCGCTAACTTTAATGCGATCAAAAAGGATTTTTGCTGTCCCTGGGAGCCAAATTTTTTCATTGGCATACCATGTATGGCAAATAAAAGATCATCTTTATGAATCCCTGTGGTGGTGCGCTCCAATGCCCGGTCTCTTTCGATGTTCTTTTTCAACAAGACGGTAAAATCCTGCTGCAATAATTGCGATTCATATATTAATTCTACCTGCTCAACGTTATCGCTTAAAAACCGGTAATGTTTGTTAAATATTTCGGTGAACCGTTCCATAAAAGCTTTACGCTTTTCGAAAATACGGTTACCTGAGCCGGTTAATTGCTCGTCGAGCACTTCTAATAAATTAGGATCGTACCTGCCTGTATCTGCAATAAGTTTTAAAAGCGCATTGCGGTTACCCAATACTTTATTATAAATGATCAGTTCGTCCAGGTATGAATTATCTGTTTGTGAAATTACATTGTCAATAAATTTACGCCGTTCTTCACTCCCTTCAATAATAATGCTGATGTCATAGGGTGATACCATTACCAAAGGGAACAGGCCGATATGATCAGCAAGGCGCTGATAATCTTTTTTATTTCGTTTAAACTGTTTTTTTTGATTCCGCTTAACCGAGCACGCTATCGCTTCCTGTTGTTCATTTTTATTAAAGTTGCCGGTGATGATAAAAAAGTCAGCTCCTTGTTTTATTTGCTGGGTATCAATGGGGTTAAAATAGCTTTTACATAAGGAAAGATAATGAATTGCATCAAGCAGATTGGTTTTTCCGGCCCCGTTGTTTCCGGTAAAAACGTTTACACCGTCACTAAAAGTAAGTCCTGCCTCAGCATAGTTTTTAAAATTGATAATTGATAGCTGCTGTAAATACATATAGAAGTGTTCAAATTTAGTGATTAGAGTTTAGAGATCGGAGATTAGTTTGCTTAAGTATTATCCACAAATTATTTAATTAAAATAAGGTGTTGCTAAAAAATTTGAAAAACGTATTTTTGCAAACTTAATTTTACAATAGAAATGTCAAAAACCCAGGCCAGTACCAATGCGGTCACAAGAAATAATGATTTTGGACAGACAAGCAAATTTGTGCGCGAAAACCAAAAAAGCTTAATGTTTATAGGTGCTGCCATAGTGGCAATGATAGTGATCTACATAGCATATCAGAAATTTTATATCGGACCGCGCGAAATTGTCGCATCAAACCAAATGCATGTTGCTCAGGACTTTTGGACTAAAAAAGATTGGGACAAAGCTATTAATGGCGACGCGGGCTATCCTGGATTTGAAAAAATAATCAGCGAATACAGCAATACCAAGGCTGCTAACCTCGCTTATTTCTATTTGGGTACAGCCTATTTAAACAAGGGTGAATTTAGAAAAGCAATTGATAATTTAACCAATTATCGCGGCGACGATGCCATGATTGCCCCCGAAGCGCTTGGAAACACAGGCGATGCCTATGTGGAGCTAAAAGATTATGACAAGGCCGAAACTTACTTTAAAAAGGCAGCAGATAAAGCGAATAATAAATTTTTATCGCCAATGTATTTAAAGAAGCTTGGACTGGTTTATGAAACAGCAAATGACAATAAATCGGCAGATGAAGCTTATAAAAAAATAAAAAGCGATTATCCTGACAGTCCCGAAGCACAAAACATAGACGAGTACATAGCGCGCACAGAAGCGAAATTATAGGATTTCGAATTTCGGAATTTCGATTTCGGAATGCGAAGCTCAATAGCTACGTGACATTAAAATAAATCCGAAATCGAACATTCGAAATCCGAAATCAAAATGGCAACTCAGCTTAAAAATTTATCCGACTTTTCTAAAACTGATGTACCATCGGCTGAACCTTATCATTTTGGCATAGTGGTAGCTGAATGGAACGCCGAAATTACCAATGCTTTATACCAGGGCGCGTATGAAAGCTTGCTGGAGCATGGCGCTTTACCACAAAACATTTACACTTACGCTGTTCCGGGTAGTTTTGAATTAACTTCCGGTGCTGATTTATTATTAAAGAACCGTAAATTAGATGCCGTAATTTGCCTGGGTTGTGTTATACAAGGCGAGACAAGGCATTTCGATTTTATTTGCAATGCAGTTGCTAACGGCCTCACTAATGTTGCTGTAAAATATTCAAAACCTGTTATATTTGGCTTACTGACTACCGATAACCAACAGCAGGCGGTTGACCGTGCGGGAGGAAAACATGGGAACAAAGGAGTTGAGGGTGCTATAACTGCCATAAAAATGGCTTATCTTGCTGAAACCTTTAATGACTGATTTACGTTTAAACACAAAACAGTCCGGTTAAAGTGAAGCCATCAGAGGCTGCTATCCCAAAAAAAGAAATTAAGCTGATGAAAAAAATAATTTACGTAGCTCTTATAGCTTTAGCACTCGGAAGCCTTTCTTCCTGCTCCAACAAATTATGTCCTGCTTACGGTTCTTATCCCAAAAGCGGTCGTTAACAGTTAAGTGTCATTTTTTTATCAATGCCTAAAACCTCAGCCAGTTTTATGTTGTTTTGCATTTTATAAGCGTTTTATCTTATAATTAATATTTATGAACTGGACATCGCTAGAATCGGCCGATCAAATTAATAACATTAAACAGCAGCAAGGCTATAGTATAATATTTAAACACAGCACCCGTTGCTCCATCAGTATGATGGTAAAAAAACGTTTTGAACTTGATTGGAATAAATTACCTGAAAATTTAACCCTATACTTCTTAGATCTCATTAAATACCGCGAGCTTTCTAACCAGGTAGCGCAGGATTTTTACGTACACCACGAATCTCCGCAATTGCTGCTGATCAAAGATGGTGAATGCGTACTTGATCTTTCACACGGCGAAGTTTCTGTTGAAGAAGCGATGTCAGTGTTGGAAGCTTAGTTTAAAACGAAAAGTTCAAAACCTTTTATTTTTAAGCTTTCCCATCAATGTTACCACCCAAAATCTACGGTCTTTATCAAATCAGGATGAAGGCTGATGTACACCGGGCAGGTTAAACTTGCATGTTCAAGTATTTTTTTATCCTTCTCTGAATACTCCTTTGGAAATTTAAGTGCTATTACTATTTCGCTGACACGGCGCGGATTAGCAGCCATAATTTTAGTAACCGAGCAATGCGTGTTATCTATATCAATATTATGTGTGCGTGCGGCGATGCCCATGGTGGTTAACATACAGCCCGCCAATGCCTCTGACAGCAGATCGGTTGGTGAAAATGCTTCGCCTTTGCCCTGGTTATCAGTAGGTGCATCTGTAATGATTTTTGTTCCTGATTGAACGTGAGTGGCTTCGGTACGTAAACCGCCCAGGTATGTTGTTTCTATAGTTGCCATAAATTCCCATCCTCCCCAAAAGAGGAATAATTAAATGTTAAAATATCCGGTACAAATCTACGCCTAAATTTACTTTAACGCATCATTAGCATCAACAAACTGTAATATTGCGTTAATTCATAAAACAAAGCATTTCGCTTTTATGGGGTTAGCTTGTTTTTAACTAATTTTACAACATGATTGATTTGCCTGTAATCCCTGTGAACCAAACACAGCGTAAGCCCGATTGGCTTAGGGTTAAGCTTCCCATCGGTAAGGAGTACGCTCAAGTGCGCAGTTTGGTTGATGAACATAAATTACATACCATTTGCGAAAGTGGCAACTGCCCCAACATGGGTGAATGCTGGGGTGCAGGTACTGCTACCTTTATGATATTAGGAAATATTTGTACCCGCTCGTGTTCCTTTTGCGCGGTAGCTACCGGACGGCCATTGGCTGTTGATACAGGTGAACCCAACCGCGTAGCAAACTCTGTTAAACTGATGCAGGTTAAACATTGTGTAATTACTTCGGTTGACCGCGATGACCTTAAAGATGGCGGGTCAATAATCTGGGCTGAAACCATTAACGCCATACGCAGGGAAAGCCCCGAAACAACCTTAGAAACCTTACTGCCCGATTTTAGGGGGATATGGGATAACCTGGAACGCGTGCTGGAAACAAGACCTGAAGTAGTTTCGCATAACCTGGAAACTGTTAGGCGTTTGACCAAAGAAGTACGTATCCAGGCAAAATATGACCGAAGCCTTGAATGTTTAAAACATGTATCGCAGGCAGGATTACGTACCAAATCCGGAATTATGCTGGGCTTGGGCGAAACTGAAGAAGATGTATTGGAAGCCATGAATGATCTGTTGGAAGCGGGCGTTCAAATTTTAACGCTTGGGCAATATTTACAGCCCACCCGCAGTCATCACCCGGTAATTGATTGGATACATCCCGATCAATTTGAAAGGTACAAACAATTTGGCTTGAATATGGGTTTCAGGTATGTAGAAAGCGGACCATTGGTACGTTCATCTTATCACGCAGAAAAACATCTGTTTGAAATCTGAGAATTCATTTATAACTTCACCCTATTGAGCGGAAAAAGAAAAATATCATTATCGGAAGATGAATTGGTGCTTGCACTAAGAAATCGTGAAAAAATTGCTATAGAAGCACTTTACGATATGTATTCATCTTCATTGTACGGTGTGATATGCCGTATCGTTATTGATATCCCTACTTCTGAAGATGTGCTACAGGAAACATTCGTAAAGATCTGGAACTCCTTTTCGGGCTATAGCGCCGAAAAGGGAAGATTGTTTACCTGGATGGTTAATATTGCCCGAAACCTGGCAATAGATAAAATCAGGTCAAAAGACTTTAAAAACCAAAATAAAAACCAGGACCTTGAAAATAACGTAACTTTCATAGACGAACAAAAAAACACAGTTTACAAACCTGAGTTGCTAGGAATTAAAGAGTTAGTGACGACACTAAAGCCAGAACAACGGTCAATTCTTGACCTGGTGTACTTTAAAGGGTATACACATGTGGAAGCCGCCGACGAATTAGGCATACCGCTTGGTACTATTAAAACACGTTTAAGAATGGCCATTCAACAACTCAGAAAACATTTTAATTGAAAGTTGGAAAGTGGAAGATATTAAGGCATATATTGAATCTGGAATTTTGGAACTTTACGTTCTGGGAGATGTTTCCCGGGAAGAAAAGTTGCAGGTAGAGGAGATGGCCAAAAATCACCAGGTTATCAGAGCAGAATTAAATGAAATTGAGCGGTCATTGGAATTATATGCTGAAGAAAATTCAATTGAGCCTTCAGTAAATTTACGCAGCAGGGTTTTAAACAGCCTGCTCACCAATTTAGGGGATGACAATACCTTTAATAAAAAACCGGTTGAAATTAATGAGAATGTAATTGCTTTACCTGACCAGGAAACAGGCGGCTTTTATAAATATGCTTTTGCGGCCTGCCTTGCCTTATTGGTAGCGAGCAGTGTGGCCTTGGTTTCAATGTATAACCGGCTGCAGGAATCAAACACACAATTAGCAGCATTGCAACTTGATAAACAGCATTTTGCCAACAGGGTAAACCTAATGGATGAGCAATTGCTGGTGTTTCGGGATGCATCGTTTAAATTTTTGAAATTACAGGCAACACCTAAGGCCCCCGCAGGTGCTAACATCACCATAGCCTGGAGCCCTGTTAAAAAGAAGGTAATGATTGATATGGAAACCATGAAAATGCCCGTAAATGATAAAAACCATCAATACCAGTTGTGGGCGCTGGTTAACGGCAAACCGGTTGACCTCGGCGTTTTTGACAAAAACCCGGATTCTACCAATATGAAAGAAATGAAACCCATTGCCTTAGCTGATGCGTTTGCAGTTACCCTTGAACCGCGCGGCGGCAGCACTACTCCTACAATGGACGAAATGATGGTTATTGGTAAATTCTAAGACGCCGCCGGCCGTTTATTGCTATAACTTCCTGGTGGTAAACAAATCCAGATATTATTATTAAAAAAAAATCTAAACAAATCTTTCGTACAGATTGTTAGTCACCATATCATTATAAAAATAATGTGATTTTATTGTTTCATTGTAATAAAACCAAAATTTATGCGTCATATGGATGTTAACAATGTGATAATTGCAGCAGGTATTGAGATAAAATGAAACATTTTCTGCAATGTACGTTAACCTAAAAGTTTGAGTATTTAGTTCTTTATAAGATCAGTTAATAGTTACAAAAACGGTTGTATAATACTTGCAGCCGTTTTTTTATACCATTAATTTTGCCATGGTTACAGATAAGCGCCCGGCCAGCAAACCAGGAAGTACAACATTCATACGATTGGGCACTGCAAGTTCATCGCCAGCTTTGCCATGTATATAAGCTCCGATAATACATGCTTCTTCTGACGAGTATTTTTGAGCAAGCAATGAAGTTATTATCCCGGTAAGCACATCGCCCATCCCGCCCGTAGCCATTGCAGGATTACTGGTTGAATTAAAAAACACCTTGCCCTGCGGGGTGATAACAATGGTATAATCATTTTTTAACAAGATGTAAACCGAACGTTCTTTTGCTTTTTGTATACCTGCCTGTATTCTTTGCCACCAATTTTTATGCTCGCCAAAAAGCCTGTCGAATTCCTTCATATGCGGCGTTAAAATGCTGTTTGGAGGAATTGCATCCCAAAGCTCTTTATGTATGGCCAATAAATTAAGCGCATCTGCGTCTATCACCACCGGTTTTTTATAGTTGGTTAAAATATCCGTAAAAAGTGCCGATGAAAATTCATCTTTACCGAGCCCGGGCCCTATACCCATTGCAATAAAATTATCCCATTCAATATCCGGTACTTCATGTCCATTTCTTACGATGGCCATAATCTCTGGCATATAACTATTCAAAGCAGTTAATCCGCTTTGCGGCACACAAGCGGTGGTTAATCCTGCACCGGCATATGCACAGGCAGCTGCACAAAGCAATGCGGCTCCCATCGTTTCGGGCTGCCCGGCAACAATAAGGGCATGTCCATAGGTTCCTTTATTGCTAAACCGGTGGCGCAGTTTAAGCATTCTACGGATGTCTTTCTCTTCCACTAACTGGTATGGCGAGTTTAAGGAACCAATAAATCTTTCATCAATGCCTATGTTTACGGTTTCACAACACTTAATATATGGAGCAGACTCCGGCAATAAAAAATTAATTTTGGGTTGCTGAAAAGTAATCACCAAATCAGTTTTTAAAACGGCTGCATCCGGCTGAATTTCGCCATCGGCAAAAAATCCGGTAGGGACATCAACCGCCACTACTGTTTTCCCAAGGCTGTTGATATGGTTAACCAACCGTTTATAATCACCTTCCAGTGGCTTGTTTAAGCCGGTGCCTAATAATGCGTCAATTATAATATGGGCATCTTCATTTGGAAAGCTTTCTTCTTTTCCAATTTCAACTAATGGTATCCCCGTTCCCTGTACCCGTTTAAAGTTATTGTTAAAATCGTTCGATGCCTTATCAGAAAAGCGGGCAATTTTAATATTTAAATGTGTATATTGATGTACATCAAGCATCCGGGCAATGGCAAGTCCGTCTCCTCCGTTATTGCCTGTACCGCAATAAACAGTGATTGATTGGTTTTTATCAGGAAAATGATTTACAAACCAGCCAACAAAAGCTTTTGCCGCCCGCTCCATCAGGTTAACTGATGAAATTGGCTCATTGGCAATGGTAAAAGCATCTGCTTCACGTATTTGGGCTGATGTTAGTAGTGGACGCATATAGCTTAAAGTTACGATTGTTTATTTTGTTTGAGGCTAAATGATTTCCCTAATTAATAGTTTGCCATGAATTGCCTAAACTGTTTTATTATCGTTGAGCAACTTATTTACACTTTTAGCTATTGTGATTTTATCCGCCTCAGATTTTGCCAGGTTCAACGCAGTTTGCAAGTTCCCGACGGCCTTATCATTATCGACATCAGTATATAAATATCCCAGCAAAGCATAATATAAATGACTCGTTGTTAAATTTAACTTTTCAGCTTCTATAATGGCTACTTGTTTACCGTTTGCCTTTGAAAGTGCATAGGTACGGTTCAACGCCGCTATAGGGGAATATTCAGTTATTAATAACTTGTTGTAAAGCTGCAGAATGCTTTCCCATTTTTCTTTTGTATCTGATTTGCTGGTATGCCACCATGCAATACCAGCCTCCAGGTGATATTTTGTAAGCTCATTTCCTTCAGCGCCCTTATTCAGATAAAATTCGCCTTGCTTTATCAGTTCTGTATCCCAAAGGCTGGTATCCTGGTCTTCGTACAATATTTGATCGCCGTTTAGGTTTATCCTCGCCTCAAATCGTGAGGCATGGAAACACATTAATGCAAGTAAGGCATTTACCGATGGCTTATTGGTAGTTGCATTTTCAATAAGCAGGTAATTTAACCGCATGGCTTCAAGGCAGAGGTCTTTTCGTAAGGTTATATTTTGGGATAGTGAATAATAGCCCTCATTAAACAACAGGTATAAAGTGGTTAACACAGTTTCCAGTCGTTTATTTATTTCTGATGGCGAAGGGAACGCTATTTTCACCTTTTCATTCCGTAATTTTTCCTTAGCCCGAAACAGACGCTTATTAATAGTTTCTTTATTACTCAAAAATGCGTCTGCAATTTCTTCAATGCCAAAGCCGCAAAGTATACGTAATGACAAGCCAATCTGTGCTTCTATAGCAATTATCGGGCTGCAAATGGCGAACATCATTTGCAGCTGGCTGTCTGTAATATTTTTTTCAGACAGGTCTATTTCTGCTTCCTGTACTTCTGTGTTTGATTGCTGTAAGGCAGTGGTAACTTTTTTGGAAAATATATTGTTCCGTTTCAGGTGATCCCTTGCACGATTTTTTGCTGCTGCATAAAGCCAGGCAACCGGGTTTTCGGGTACGCCTTTTATGCCCCAGGTTTCGGCTGCCAGTAAAAAAGTATCGCTTGCTATATCTTCGGCTATTTCAATATGCTCGAAGCCAAAGGATCTTGCCAATACAGAAGTGATCTTGCTATATTCTGATCTGAACAAATGCGGAATAAGCTCATTGCCTGTCATCATAAACAAACAAATTTACAATAAAGAGGGCGCAATAGTTGAGTTAATAAATACGCCCTCTTCAAAAATATCACATTACAGGCCTTACTTCAACATAGCCGCCCAATAATAGAATGGGGCAACCATGAGCCATTTCAAAAGCGTCGTCGAAAGAATCGGCTTTAACATTGATAAAGCCTCCTAATATTTCCTTCACTTCGGCGTAAGGGCCATCTGTAACTACGTTGCCGGGCTTTAAGATCCTTCCCTCAAATCCTAAGCGACTGCCGCTAACAAATTTTTCCTTTGCAGAGATCCCGGCAAGCCATACATCCCATTTCTTTGCAAATTCCTGCATTACTTCAGGCGAAGGCCGTGCGTCGCCTGTCGGGGCATTCCTGAAAAGCATTACAAACTCCTGCATTGTTTTATTCTTTAGCTATTCATACCAACAACGGGCCTCACTTCAACATTACCGCCTACTAAAAGTATGGGGCAACCTTTTGCAATCTCTACCGCATCTTCCAGCGAATCGGCATTTATTAATGTGAAGCCCATCAGGATCTCTTTAACCTCAGCATAAGGGCCATCTGTAACTACGTTGCCAGGCTTAACTGTTTTGCCTTCCGGAGCAGGCCGTGATCCTCCGGCATACTTTCCTTGCGCCGCAATGCCGCCAAACCAATCGGCCCATTGCTTTTCTACTGTCTGGATTTGCTCGGGGGTTGGTTTGAAATCGCCCATACCGGCATTTCTGAAGACCATCATAAATTCTTTCATGTTTTTAATTTTAATTGTTTATGACCGTATGACGATTGATCTATTTAAAATTGGACAACCCTGAAATTTATTTTCAAATTAAATTACCCTGCATAACAATCCTTTTAAATATTCGCCTTCGGGAAAAGAGGCCCTTACGGGGTGGTCTTCAGGCTGGCAAAACTGATGGATAAACTGAACCTTTTTACCGGCATCAAGCGCCGCCCATGCAATTACCTGCTTAAAAGTTTCCATATTCATGGCGCCGGAGCACGAGTACGTAGCCAGCAAACCTCCGGGGGTAAGTAACAGCATTGCTAAACGGTTTAAATCTTTATAGGCACGTGATGCTTTATCAAGCGCGGAACGGGAGGGTGCATATTTAGGAGGATCGAGCACAATGAGGTCGAATAGCTCTGCATCTTCCTTAAATTTTCTGAGTTGTTTGTTTACGTCTGATGGGATGGCGGTTATTTTGGCGGTATCAAAACCATTCAGCACGATGTTTTCTTTTAAGGTATCGATAGCCGGCACCGAGCTATCCACCAGGGTTACAGACGCTGCGCCGTTTTCTAAACAGTTTAACGTAAATCCTCCGGTATAACAAAAACAGTCAAGCACTTTTTTGCCTTTGGCATGTGAGGCAACTATTTTCCTGTTATCCCGCTGATCACAGTAGAAGCCCGATTTTTGCCCTTCGGCGATATTAATATTATAGCGGATGCCGTTTTCTTTAACCTCCACCCTGTCGGGCGGATGGTTGCCGGCTAAAACAACATTCTGCGTTTCCAGTCCTTCATGATCACGCGACGATGCATCACTTTTATCAAAAATACTTTCCGGTTGCAATAAACGCTGCAGTTCGTCGATAATTATTGGCAACATATTCTGAATACCTGAGGTAAGTACCTGTACAGCTAAATGACCTGCATATTTGTCTACAATTAATCCGGGAAGATAATCTGATTCGCTAAATATTAACCTGCAGGTATTTGTATTACCATCAGCCAAAATATTTGAACGGCTTGCAACCGCCAATGCAACTTTTTCACGGAACCAATTTTCATCAACCACAACATTTTCATCCCATTCCAGCAGCCGCACTGCAACCCGCGACTGATCGTTATAAAAACCGCAGGCCATAAAACCGCCTTTGGCATCAACCAGGCGGACAATATCTCCATTTGCAGGCTTGCCTTTAACCCGTTCTATAGCTCCGGAAAACACCCATGGATGGCGTTGTAATACAGCTTTCTCTTTACCTTTCTTTAATATAACATCAATCATGGATCCAAAGGTAGCAAACCCTGTTTAAATATGGCGTGAAGTAAATGAGGAGTAGCTTATAAGACAGGTATGACCGTTGAAGCGGGTTAGAATTAGCTCAATGGCATTTAATCCCCTTAAAGGAGAATTAGAGAAAATATGACAGGCTTACGGAAGTATCGTAAACCTGTCTAAGAATGTTTATTTTATTCCGTAATGGTCATTCATTAATTTTTCGAAAAGTCCGTTAGGCAATACCCTTTTTAGGGTCACAGCAATAGTTTGACCAAATGCACCAATCAAATAACGGGGTGAAGGGCTGGACGATTCAACGATCTCGCATAATTTCTTGCCTATCACATCAGGGTTAGCACCTACACTTTCATCTTTTTCCATACTGGCAACAGCTGTGTTGTATTCTTTTTCCAGCTTGTCATTTTTTATCGGGAAAGGTACTTTTTCACGGCTTTGCGTAAAGTCAGTTTTAAAATCGCCGGGATTCAGCACCACAACCTTAACACCTGTATTGCGCAATTCCATCCGCAGACTTTGTGAATAGCCTTCAATTGCATATTTAGATGCACTATACATCCCCTGGTAAGGCAAACCAAAAAGACCAGCCAATGAGCTGATATTTACAACTAAACCCTGCCCGGCTTCTATCATTTTTGGCAGTGCTGCACTGCTCACCCTGATCACACCAAAAAAGTTAACCTCGAATTGCTTTTTAGCACTTTCAACAGGCATGGCATAAGCCGGTCCGGTAACACCGTTACCCGCGTTATTTACAAGCACATCAATTTTTCCTTCGGCTTTTATAATTTTATCAATAGCAGCTTTTACAGAAGCATCGTCGGTAACATCTAGTTCAATTGGTTTAAATGACACCGATTGTATGCGTTTTAAATCGCGTGATGACCCATAAACCGTATGGCCTTTAGCCTGCAGTGCATTGGCACAAGCTAAACCTATGCCGGATGATGCGCCGGTTACTAAAATTACTTTACCCATTTTAAATGAAAAATTTAAGTGTTTACTTATTTAATGCGAGCCATAAAAATGCAATAAATATGGAAGCAAAAAAAATCTTTTTTTAATTATTGGATCAATGTAATATAAAATGAATGACTGTTGCTTATTCTTTTGTGATATCCATATTTTTGATTGCCAGGCGGTTTAAAGGCAAGCTCTGGGGGTATTTGTCACGTACAAACTTTACCAGGTTTTCGCGAATATAACAGCGCAGGTCAAATGCCTGGGAGGAATCACGTGCGCTCACCAGGACGCGTATTTCTATACAGTCGGTTTTGGTATCCGTTACCTGGATAACTTTTACTCTTTTATCCCAAAGTTCCGTTTGAGCAAGCAGACGATCAAACTCTTCTCTCAACGCATCAACCGGCGTGTTATAATCCAGGTAGAGAAAAACCGTCCCCAATATTTCCGAAGTGGTACGCGTCCAGTTTTGAAAGGGCTTCTCAATAAAATAATTAATAGGTAAAATCAGGCGCCGCTGATCCCATATATTTAGTACCACATATGTGAGCGTAATATCTTCAACCCTACCCCATTCACCCTCAACCACCAATACATCATCAATACGGATAGGTTGTGTAAAGGCGATCTGGAAGCCTGCCAATAAATTCCCAAGAGACTTTTGCGCCGCAAAACCTATAATAATACCGCCAATGCCGACACCGGTTAACAGCCCTGCTCCAATTTTACGCACATTATCAAAACTTAAAAGGATAATAGCTACAGTAATAAATATGATGAGTGTAGTCAGCATCTTCCGGATAAACTGCATTTGCGTTCGTATTTTACGCTCTTTTAAATTATCCGTTTTATTAAGGTCATAGGTATGGTAAACATAATCCTCAAACACTTTTACCGTACTTATAAGCAACACAGCAAACGAAATCATCAGTCCTATTTCAACCAGATGGCTTAATATTGCGCTGTACTCTTTGTTTAATTCCATTAACGGGATCATCAGGTTAAGCATTAGCAATGGTACAAAATGGTTCAGCGGACTACTGAAATGGGTGATAATACTGCGAAACAGGGAATAATCGTTGTGCTTTTTATTATAATTGAATATGGCTTTAATAATAACCTTTACAACAAGGCCAATTGTTATCGCCAAAATAAAGATTATCAGGTTCCATACCATTGGTTGTATCCTACCAGACCATGTTTCAATAATATTTTTCATATTTTGTGTTACGCTTTTACAACACAGGGTATTGAATTTTGTTGGAATGCCTTTTTAGTCTTTAAGGGGATACCGTTTGATTGCGGTAGTTTAGGTATAATAAGAGAAGAGAGTTAAATTGTTTTCCTGCATGGGCTCGAACCACGATCCTCTGAACCAGAATCAGATATGCTACCATTACACCACAGGAAAATAAATAACAGGGAGGCTTTATTTAACTCCGCACAAATATATAAATAATGTGATTTATTTGATAGCCTCTGGCTTTGAAATATAAACTATTTAAATATTGACCCCAAACCAGTTTTCTTCTGCTTTAAGCATTGTTCCGAGTGTTTTTAGTTCTATTCGGAACATTCACCTCATGCTTCAATAGAGCTTTGTTTGTCTCAGCTAATCTACTTGCAAATACACCTGTGTTACTACACTTTCAAACTCTTGCGAAAGTTTAACAGT
>JAQBOU010000248.1 GCA_028287865.1 Mucilaginibacter sp.
GCAAGAAAGCGAAATGCGAATCGTTAATTATTTTTATCATCCGCTGAGTTTTGGTGTAATCGGTAAAAGTACTAACACCTCTGGTTATGGTGGTACCGGATACCAGTTGCCAGGTGCCGTTGACAGGATTAATTGGTTTGGGATTATATTCACAAGCAGAAAGCAAACAAACAATTATCAGTGCAATAAAGGTGATGGGTTTCATATATAATGGTTTATAAAGAATAAAACAATAATAACAAAAAAAACGAGGCAGCACACTATAGATAAGGCCTTTCCTTTATTATTAATTCTATTTCAAATTGGTTAAATTTGATTTTATAAAATCGCCAATTACAAATGCACCCCATATGTTTTTATTAAGTATCCGGAAAGTCTTCTTTGTTTTATTTTGTATTATCATCAGCACGGGCACTTTTGCACAGCGGATTACTGTGGTGAAGCGAATTGATAACAGCAAACATAACAGCTATTATGTATCAAACAGGTCTCCACTTACTCCACAATATTTTATCAAATTACCGGTTACCGCTATAAAACCCGGCGGTTGGCTAAAAAAGCAATTGGAATTACAAAGAGACGGCCTGACCGGACACTTAGGAGAGATCAGTATTTGGCTCACAAAACATGATAATGCGTGGCTTAATAAGGATGGAAAAGGCACCTACGGCTGGGAAGAGTTGCCGTATTGGTTAAAGGGATACGGCGATATTGCTTATATGCTTAAGGACCCTAAAATGCTGCAGCAAACCAAGTTTTGGATAGATGCAGTAATTAGTAACCAGCGGGTTAATGGTGATTTCGGTCCGGCGAATGAAACGAAACCGGGCAGAAGAGACCTATGGGGCAATATGCCGATGCTTTGGTGCCTGCAATCGTATTATGAATATTCAAATGATCCGCGTGTGCTGGCTTTGATGAAAAAGTATTTCAAATTTGAGCTTAACGTTCCTGATTCGCTGTTCTTAAAAGACTATTGGGAAAACAGCCGTGGCGGTGACAACTTGCTCAGCGTTTACTGGCTATATAACCGTACCGGGGACAAATGGCTACTGGACCTTACTCGCAAAATAGATAAAAATACTGCTAACTGGCGTCAAAAAGATAATTTGCCAAACTGGCATAATGTAAATGTAGCGCAATCATTCAGGGAGCCAGCCACCTACTATATGCAAAGTAAAAACCCTGCCGACCTTCAGGCTACCTATAACGATTTTAAGTTAATCCGGGATATTTACGGGCAGGTTCCTGGCGGAATGTTTGGGGCGGATGAAAATGCCAGAAAGGGTTATGACGATCCGCGGCAGGCGGTGGAAACATGCGGAATGGTTGAACAAATGACCAGCGACGAATTTTTACTGCAATATACCGGGGATACTTTTTGGGCCGATAACTGCGAAGACGTAGCCTTTAATACCTTCCCCGCGGCTTTTATGCCCGACTATAAAGCGCTGCGGTATTTAACCGCTCCTAATATGGTAGTAAGCGACAGCAAAAATCATGCACCCGGAATTAATAATGATGGACCTTTTTTAAATATGAACCCTTTCAGCAGCCGTTGCTGTCAGCACAACCATTCGGCAGGCTGGGTTTACTATGCAGAAAATAGCTGGATGGCCACGCCGGATAACGGCCTTGCTGCGCAGTTATATTCGGATGGCGAGGTTACCGCAAAAGCAGGTAACGGTCATCCTGTAAAAATAATCACCACCACTCATTACCCATTTAGTGAAACAGTTGAATTTAAAGTGATAACATCATTGCCAAACACCTTTCCAATGTATTTGCGGATACCAGAATGGTGTGACAACCCCGCAATAGAAATTAACGGCGGCGAATTAAAGCTTGATGCGGGACCGGGCGGATATATCAAACTAAATAATACCTGGAAAAACGGCGACAGGATAACTTTAACGCTGCCCATGCACATTAACGTGAGGAAATGGACACGGAATAAAAACAGTGTAAGCGTAAATTATGGACCTTTAACTTATTCGCTTAAAATAGATGAGAAATATGTTAAAAATACAAACAACAAGGAGACTGCCGTAGGCGATGCAAAATGGCAGGAAAGCGCCGACCCCGAAAAATGGCCAACCTATGAAATATATCCAGCCTCGGCCTGGAACTATGGATTAATACTTAACGAAAATGAGCCGGCGCGCTCCTTTACCGTCGAAAAAGAGCCATGGCCAAAGGATAATAACCCTTTCACCAATGCGGCTACACCCATAAGGCTAATGGCAAAAGGCAAACAAATACCCGGCTGGACAATAGATCAATATGGATTATGCGGATTGTTACCGGTAAGTCCGGTAAAAACTGCTGAACTTATAACCAGCCTGACACTGGTGCCAATGGGCGGCGCAAGGTTACGGATCTCAGCATTCCCTGTGGCGGAGTGACACCGAAGTCATTTTTATAAAAACCTTAATAATACAGCGCTGTTAAATAAATATTTGGATACCAGATATGAAAAATAATACCATCCGTGTATTGATAGTCTTTGCTATATATAGTAATCTGTGATCAGTCTTTCTTATAATCCTTATGCACAATCAAAAAACTGGCGCGTTCAGTTTTATGAAGGGGGATGTCCCAGTTGCCTTGATAGGTGATCTTTGCGGGTAACAGCTCGCCCTGGTAATTGGCCAGCTCTATGTTCATCTGGATATCGAAACTGAAGATCCAGTTACTGTATTTTAAATCGACGTACCTGCCTAATACCTGGAAAGTGCGGGTATCAAAAATAGTGGTCAGTTCTTTGATCACTACATCGTTATCAGAAATACTTGGTTTTCTTATTACCCTGAATCTGTAAACTGGAATAGTATCCAGGTATTTTCCGCGCGAAAACTGGTAATAATAGTAATCCCGCATATCTTTCGAAAAGATCTCCGTTTTGCTGCTGATGAACGGTATACCCGTAACTTTATGGCCAGGGTGAAATATCAGTGTCTTTAACTTGTCTTTATAGCTTTCATTTTTTCCACCTGAACCGGGCAATGCGGGTCCGTCGGCGAAATCAGAGTTATAGGCATTCATAAAAATGTAATCAAACATCTCAACGGTGTAGAGTTGGTACTTACCATTGCTTTTATAAAGCGCGCCGCTGTCCTGCTTTACCAGGTATTCTATTTTATGTCTGCCCTTTACATCACTGTGCTTTATTTTGCGGTAGATCTTGCCATCCACTTTGTTTTTGTTGTTGTAAGTATAGATCCGGTTTTCGGCAATAAATGAATATTTCTTCATATTGCGGAACGCTTTATAAAACCCGGTATCAGCTAATACCGCATCGATAAAATCCTGTGCGTTTAAGTGGTGTGAATGAATGTTAACAGCAGAATCAATTACAATGGTGCGGATGGTATCGGGATTGAAACGTTTTATCTGCTGTGCGCTTAAGCTCAAGGTAAAAAGAAGAAAGCCGAAAGCTATTAGTGCTTTTTTGGTCACTGGAGTTATTTATTTTTATGAATCAGAATTTAAGGTAACGCTGATCACCAATACTATAAAAGCTAAAATAGTTTTCCTATATAAGTCCCATTACCATAGTATACGAACCATCAACTAAGAACTCAATTGCCCAATTGCTTAACGGCCAAATAAGCCATTAACCCGGTACTTATTTTAAAAGCATCCTCTTCCACATCAAAAGTTGGCGTGTGTACGGAAGACGTGATGCCGCGGCTTTCGTTGCGGGTGCCTAAGCGATAAAAGCAGGAATCAGCAACTTGTGAGTAATAGGCAAAATCTTCGGCAGCCATCCAAATGTCCAGATCGAGCACATTTTCTTTTCCCAGGTAATCTTCTGCATGGCTGCGGGTTGCTGCCGTAAGCTTTTCTTCATTTATCAGGAAAGGATAGCCGCGCATAATATTAAAATCGCAGCTGCCGCCCATGCTTTCGGCAATGCCTTCAGCCATTTTTTTCATTTTGATATGTGCCTCACCACGCCATTTTTCGTCCATTGTTCTGAAGGTGCCTTCAAGGTAAACCTCATTAGGGATAACATTCGTGGCGCCATTTGCTATCACCTTACCAAAAGAAAGCACAGAGGGACTTTTTGGATCGGCAGATCGGCTAATAATAGTTTGCAGGGCGGTTAATATGTGTGCGGTAATAATAACAGGGTCAACGTTTTGTTGGGGTTGTGCGCCATGGCCGCCTTTACCATGTACCGTAACATACAACTCATCAGTTGATGCCATGTACTTGCCGGCTCGGAAACCGACCTTCCCGGCATCTATCAAGGGCATTACGTGTTGCCCCAACACCGCTTGTGGTTTAGGATTTTCCAAAACGCCTTCTTTAATCATCAAACTGGCCCCACCGGGTAATTTCTCTTCGGCAGGTTGAAAGATCAGCTTGATCGTTCCGCCGAACTGGCTTTTTAATTCGGTTAATATTTTAGCAGTTCCTAACAGGGATGAAGTATGAGCATCGTGCCCGCAAGCATGCATTACGCCCGTATTTTGTGACTTGTAGGGAACCTCGTTGGCTTCGGTAATAGGCAACGCGTCCATATCTGCACGCAGAGCCACAACTTTATCCGATGGTTTTTCTCCTGTTATCAAAGCTACCAGGCCGTTATCGGCCATTCTTTCATAAGTTAAGCCCAAAGCCTCCAGTTTACCGGCGACAAAAGCTGAGGTTTGCACTTCATTAAAAGAAAGTTCGGGGTGGGAGTGGAGGTGACGGCGATTGGCAACCACATCATCAAAAATGGTCTGTGATAATTGTTGTATTTGCTCTTTAATCATTTGAACTGTCGGATTTGGGGGGATTTATCTTCCCGGAAATAATAAACAGGCTGCTGCTAAACATTTGTGTAAGTTCGCTTTGGAGTTTTTGTGCTTCCAAACGTGTCCTGAAATCACCTGCCTGTACTTTAAAGTTTGGCTCAGTATAAGTAATATAGGTTCGTACTTCGGGATACTCTTCCCTGAACCTGGCCTGGGCATCATAAGCGGCTTGCCTGCTTGAGCCAAAAAATATCTGCACCCGGTAACCATATACAGTTTCTTCACTGTTGCCGGTACCTGCGGAACTGCTTTTATTCAGAAACGGCCGCCTCGCTATCAGCGTATCTATCAATGGATCTTTTATTACTTCAACTTTACCGCGCGTTTGAGCAAAGGACAATGCCGGAGCAAAAAGTACGATAAAAAAAATGCAGCATCCTATCTGGCTAAACTTAGCGGTGAAATAAGATACTGCGTTTTTCATTTGTTTATATTCAATCGTTATTGCGAGGCACGAAGCAATCCCCAATTTGCAGATCCGCCCTGTATAGTTTGGGATTGCTTCGTGCCTTGCAATGACGCTTTTATAACTTCTTTTATACCAATCCCACACCGTGGCAATTTTTATATTTTTTGCCGCTGCCGCAAGGACAAGGATCATTCCTTCCAATTTTTTGCTCAACCCTTACGGGGGTAGCTTTTTGTAGTTCGCGCATATCCTGCATCGCAGCGCCATTTGCTTCACTTACCAGCTCGGGCTTGGAAGTACGCATCTTTTTAAGGTCGAGTTTTGGCTGCGGCCTGGCCTCACGTACTTCATCTGCCTGTTGTTGCACCGGGATAACTCCCCTGAACAGGAAGCTTACCAACTCTTTATTTACTGTTGCAAGCATTTGACGGAATAGTTCAAAAGCCTCAAACTTATAAACCAAAAGCGGGTCCTTTTGTTCGTAAACTGCGTTTTGTACGGATTGTTTTAGCTCGTCCATTTCGCGCAGGTGTTCTTTCCAGGCATCATCTATCAGGTAAAGGGTCACATTTTTTTCAAATGATTTAAACACCTCTATACCTTTATTTTTTATTGCTTTTTTTAGCGGAACGGAAACCTGTAAGCCGTGTATACCATCAGTAAACGGAACTACAATGTTTTCTACATGATCCCCACGGGTATCATAAACATCCTTCAAAACCGGGAACGCTTGCTGGGCAATAGCTTCCTGCTTGCGTTTATAAAAATCGGTTACTTCGGCAAACACTCTGTCGGTTAATGCAACGATATTGGAGCCGAGGAACTCATCATGATTTAATTCAACATCTACCGAAAATAACCGGATCAATTCCAGATTAAATCCTTCGTAGTTATTTGATTCCTTGTATTCAGTTACTATATCCTCTACAACATCAAAAATGGTGTTGCTTATATCAACATCCAAACGGTCGCCAAATAAGGCACTTTTACGTTTTGAATAAATAACCGTACGCTGCGAGTTCATCACATCATCATACTCCAGCAAACGCTTACGGATACCAAAGTTATTTTCTTCTACCTTTTTCTGTGCGCGCTCAATAGAGTTTGATATCATAGAGTGCTGTATCACCTCGCCTTCTTCAATACCCATTTTTACCATCAGGTTGGAGATCCTTTCGGAGCCGAACAAACGCATCAGGTTATCTTCAAGGGATACAAAGAACTGTGATGACCCGGGGTCACCCTGCCTGCCCGCACGGCCGCGCAACTGGCGGTCAACACGGCGTGACTCATGCCGCTCTGTACCAACAATAGCCAAACCCCCGGCATCCTTTACACCAGGCCCCAGCTTTATATCTGTACCACGACCGGCCATGTTAGTGGCAATAGTAACTGTGCCTGATTTACCGGCTTCAGCTACAATATCAGCTTCTTTCTGGTGCATTTTGGCGTTGAGTACATTGTGTTTTATACCGCGCAGCTTAAGCATGCGGCTCAGTAATTCCGAAATTTCGACAGAGGTAGTACCTACCAGTACGGGCCGGCCCGCTTGTGTAAGCTTGCTGATCTCTTCAGCCACTGCATTATATTTTTCGCGTACGGTACGATAAACCAAATCCTGCCTGTCCTCGCGGCTGGTTGAGGTGTTGGTCGGTATTTCAACCACATCCAGCTTATAGATCTCCCAAAACTCGCCGGCCTCTGTAACCGCAGTACCCGTCATACCACAAAGCTTGTGGTACATACGGAAATAATTTTGAAGAGTAATGGTTGCAAAAGTTTGGGTGGCATCTTCCACCTTTACATTTTCTTTAGCTTCAATAGCCTGATGCAAACCGTCGGAATAACGGCGGCCATCCAATACACGGCCTGTTTGCTCATCAACTATTTTTACTTTCCCTTCATCTAAAATATACTCGGTATCCTTTTCAAACAGGGTGTATGCTTTTAATAATTGGTTAACTGAGTGAATACGTTCAGATTTAATCGAAAAGTCACGCATCAGCTCATCTTTACGGGTGATCTTTTCTTCTGCAGGCAGGCTGGATTTTTCAATCTCTGATATTTCTGTTCCCACATCAGGCATCACAAAAAAGTGAGGATCTTCGCCGGAGGACGTGATCAGCTCGATGCCTTTTTCCGCCAGCTCAACCTGGTTGTTCTTTTCATCAATAATAAAAAACAATTCAGCATCAACTTTATGCATTTCCTTGCTTTGGTCCTGCATATAGTAATTTTCCGACTTTAATAGCGTCTGCCTGTTCGCGCCTTCACTTAAATATTTAATTAAAGCTTTGCTCTTAGGTAAGCCTCTGAAAGCCCGCAACAATGCCAACCCGCCTTCTTCAGGACCTGTTTTGCCTTCGGCGATTAGCTTCTTAGCATCATTTAATGCACCATTTACATAAGCTTTCTGCGCATTAACCAAACGCTCAATACGTGGTTTTAATTCATAAAATTCGTGCTCATCACCGCGTGGAATAGGGCCCGAAATAATCAGCGGTGTACGGGCATCATCAATTAATACCGAGTCAACCTCATCCACCATGGCATAATGGAGTTTACCCTGCACCAATTCTTCCGGACTGCGTGTCATATTGTCACGCAGGTAGTCAAAACCAAATTCATTATTGGTACCAAAAATTATATCAGAGAGATAAGCACTGCGGCGTTCTTCTGAGTTAGGCTCATGCTTGTCAATACAATCAACCGATAAACCATGAAATTCATATAAAGGACCCATCCACTCAGAGTCACGACGTGCAAGGTAATCATTCACAGTTACAATGTGAACACCCTGTCCGGCTAAGGCATTTAAGTAGGCAGGCAATGTGGCCACCAATGTTTTACCTTCACCTGTTGCCATTTCGGCAATTTTACCCTGGTGCAATACAATACCACCAAT
>JAQBOU010000249.1 GCA_028287865.1 Mucilaginibacter sp.
ATTGGTGGGTTATTTAAAACGGCCCGGGCTATACAGATACGCTGCCGTTGTCCTCCGGAAAGCTTTGTGCCGCGGTCGCCAATATTGGTTTGATAACCATTTTCGGTTTCTGAAATAAAATTATGGGCATTTGCTATACGGGCAGCGGCTTCTACTTCTTCTATTGTCGAATCAGTTTTCCCAAAAGCTATATTGTTAAATATCGTATCATTAAACAAAATAGATTCTTGGTTTACTATACCCATCAATCCCCTTAGTGAATCTATCTTAACCTTTTGGATGTTTTTTCCATCAATCAAAATCTCGCCGGACTGAGGCTCCATAAATCTAGGAATCAGGTCCATCAGGGTTGATTTGCCTCCGCCCGAAGGGCCAACCAACGCCACCGTTTTTCCTTTGGGAACTATTATATTAATGTTCGATAAAACTGCTTTTTCCTGGTAAGAAAACGTTACATTTTTAAATTCAATACTGTCATTAAACCCGGTTAAAGTAACCGCATCAGGAGCATCTACAATTAATGGTCTTTCATCAATCAACGCCAACACCCTTTCACCTGCAGCTATACCCGAATGTATATTGCTAAATGAATCGGATATAGCTTTGGCAGGCCGCATTACCTGCGAAAATATGGCGATATAGCTAATAAAACTTGCGGCTTCCAAACTACCCGAATGTTCATTCAGGATCAAATTACCCCCGTATAATAAAATGCAGGTGACCATAATAACTCCCAGAAATTCGGAGACCGGCGAGGCTAATTGCTGGCGTTTTGCCATTGAACGCGTTATTGATGAATACTTGCTATTCTCTTTATCAAACCGGTTTTTTATAAATTCGGTGGCGTTAAATGCCTTAATTATTTTTATGCCTGATAATGCCTCGTCCAGGTAACTTATCATGGTTCCATATGTTTGCTGTGAAGCAATCGCCTGGCTTTTGAGCCGCTTAACAATGCGAGAAATAATGAAAGCCGATATCGGGATAATCATTAAAGAATAGAACGTTAGCCGGGTAGACATTATAAATAAGGTTACCATATAAGCTATCAACTGTAAAGGTTCCTTAAAAACTACTTGTAAAGTGCCCGTTACCGAATATTGAACTACCTGGACATCCGAAGCAACCTTTGATATAATATCACCTTTTCGTTCATTGCTAAAGTAGCCAAGATGCAGGTTCATTACATTATTAAAAACAGCCCTGCGAAAATTTAAAAGGGTATGCACACGGAGGTTCTCCATAATCCGCTGCGATAAATACCTAAAAAGGTTACCAAGCAAAACCGATATAACTATTGTTACGCACACAAATTTCAATGCGCCCCAGGGCCCGTAATTGTAGATGAAAAAATTCATGTAGTACCTGAAAAAATCGAGCCCATGAAGGATGGATGGCCTGATTGCCGATGGTGCAACAGCAATAGATCCTTTTTTACTGTAAAAGATGGTATTGAGCAGCGGTACTAATAATACCAGGTTAAGTGTGCTAAATATTACCGTAAATATGGTTGTAATGACATATGGTATTGCAAATTTTTCAATTGGTTTTGCAAAGGAAAGAAGCCGGAAATAAGTCTTCATTAAGAAATAAAATAAACACGCAAAGCTAACAGTAATTAATTAATTACCGTTATGCCAAACCATCCTGACTACTATTAGCATTTAGTAGTTATAATAACTGCCGCACTGACTGCCAAACGGCTTCTAAACCTACACATCCGATGCAAGGATGAGGTTCATTTTCACGGGTTAAAAATTTGCAATTCCAGTTACAGTAATAGCAATCCATTTTTTCGTATACACACAGCGGCTTGTTAGCAAAATATACCGGATAAGGTGCAAAACGGCCAAAATGCCCTCCGCCTAAAATACAAACGCTTTTTGTTTGCGTAGCAGCAGCAATATGAATGGCGCTTGTTTCATTTGCTATCACTAAAGCTGCGTTACCAATAATAGCTGTCAATTGGATCACGGATGTTTTCCCTATTAAATTAATAACACTGTTTGCAGGCAGCGATTCGGTTAAATATTGTCCTAAATGTATCTCGCCGTCATTTCCCACAAGGTAAACCGGCTGTAATGTATGCTGTTTAATAAGCGTGATTAACGCCCTGAATTTCTCAGCTTCCCAGGCACGTTTTAAACTCCCGGCACCGGGAAAAACAACTATTCCTATTTCTTCTGTTTTATTAAATGACAGTGATGAGGAAAAGAGTGAAACTTTGCAATCCAATATCTCTTGAAAAAAAAATCCTGATCTTTCAAATTCGAATAAAATATTTATCGGGAGAATTAGTTTTTGGGTATAAAAATTATCTGTCCTGGTTTTATACCAGGGCAAAATCCCTTCATTATCACCTTCAAAGCCGATAATATTTTTCGCGGCTGTAAGTGCGGCTAAGCCATCAGTAATCAGCAAGCGGGTATAAGAGGGCTGTAAAACTATTTCGTAATTATTTTTAAACAGACGCCAGCCCAGCTTTAATAATTTTAGCGGTGCATAATACAGCGTTTCCGGATCGATAAAAATAAAGTCGTTTGCAAATTCATGGTCATATTTCAATGCCAACTCTTCCCATAATTTATTTCCCAGCAAAGTAATGTGGTAGTCTTTATATTTTTCCGTTTTTTTTAAAACCTCCAGGTAATTTCTAAAAAGTATATAATCACCAATAGCATCGGTTTTAATAAGCAGCAAGCGCTTTTGGTTAAACCTGAATTTTGAAAAAACCTTAAAAAGTACCGGAAGCTTGAGAAGTACAAAACGGCTTAATCTGAATAAATTCCGGCTTTTATTTTGCATTCGGTTGATTGCGCTTTAAATTAACTGTGATAGATAAATGTTGCGAACTAAGTTCAAAAAAACTGTTAAATCAATTTCCCTATGAGATTTTTTGAAATTAAATAATAACTACTATTAAAAACAATTATTTTGCGATTCAGGAATTAACATTATTTAAATATAGGAACATTATTCATGTTAATTAAAAACGAAGTAAATGGTTTGGGGAAGGAATGCACCGCCGGGATAATTTCTATAATAATTGTAACTTATAATGCTGCTGCAAACTTGCAGAATTGCCTTAACAGTATTTTTAAGCAAAAGTATGCTGCAATTGAAATTATCATTATTGATGGCAAAAGCACCGATGATACAGTAAAGATCATAAAAGAAAACCAGGATCATATAGCCTATTGGGAAAGCGAAAAAGATGATGGTGTGTATGACGCTATGAATAAAGCAATTTTAAATACTTCCGGTAAATGGATATATTTTATGGGCGCGGATGATGTGCTTTTGCCTGAGTTTTCAAAGATGGTTATTGAGCTTACAGACCCCTCCGCTATTTATTATGGAAATGTTATTGCTGACGGAACAAAAAAGCTAGGGAAATTAACGCAATATCAGTTTGCCAAATTTGGCCCCTATCATCAGGCTATTGTTTACCCTGCAACTATATTTGATAAATATAAATTTAATACCCGCTATAAAATATCGGCAGATTTTGCCCTTACGCTTAAGCTTTGCAGCGACAAAACTTTTCACTTTATTTATAAAGATTATGTGCTGGCAGATTTTAATTCAACGGGATTATCTGCAAGCAGGATAGACATTCTATTTCAAAAAGACAAGGCCGGTTTAATTTTTGACAATTTTGGGCTCAAAACATGGATCAGGTATAAGATACACAAGCTTAAAAACAGACAAAACCCCCGGGCATAATCAGGACTCAGTTATCACCATTCAAATTGCTTACCAGCCATTCAAAATGCTCCTGGAAAAAGAAATCATATCCATTTTCACCCTCAGGACTTACGTTAATAATTTCATAGCAAACTTCCAAAATACGCGGCACCTTTAACGCTTCAGCTATTGAGTAAGGGAAAGACTGGTTCCCGATAAAAAGCCTGCAACCAGCAATTATTTGAGCCATCTGTAAGAAATCTTCTATCTGCAGCCATTCTATTTTTGATATAAATTGCCGTATGTCATTGTACTCACTTTCAATGCCTATAAATATAATTTTATCATATTTATTCAAAAATGAATAATTTATCTCCTTGTTCTGATAACGGCCGCTCCTGGCGATAACGATGCTGTCAGCAAATTTTACATCGGGTTCAATGTCAAGCCATTTTTTCCACAGATCGGGGCTAACCCCTGTTATGTAACTGCACCACCGTGCAATGTTTCCCTGGGTAGGGATTATACCGGCCCTAAAATAATCAAGATCAATATCAATAACCTGGTTGTTGTAAATTTCACATTTATTAATATAGCCCTGCGATTGAATTAAGGGCGCCAACATATCCGCCATTTTTTGATTAAGCATCACATTGCCAACAGGGTGGGTATTATAATTAGGCAGGTTTAAAGGCCGGCCTAACCGTAAGTATAAATTTATGTCGGCACCGGTTAGTTCGTAAATTTTTTTTATAGTTGGTAATGCGTACACAATATCGCCTGCGTTACCGCTGTGTATAAAATTAAGCTGGTGTGTGGCATCGGCAACCGCTTTAATTTTACTTATGCTATTTAATTTTTCATCCCTTACTAAAAAGTTTGTAAACTGTAATTGCCTGTAATTTATTAAATCCCATTTATAATTCTTATACGCGGGCTTGTCGGTATATTTTAACCACAGTTTACTTACTAAGTTTCTTTTCTTAAACATACATTTTCCAAACTGACATTATGCTTTGGTCTAAATAAAGACTATCCATTTAGGCATTCATTATATAATTCAAGGTATTGTTTTGCGGTTGATTCCCACGAGAACCTTTCAGCATGTTTTATGATAGCGGCCGAACGCTTATTGGTGTCAAAATCAAGCATTCCTTCTTTAAAAACATACTGCATGTGCTCCGGTTCAAAGTTGTCAAAATAATAAGCGGCCTCACCGCCAACTTCAGGCAGCGATGTAAACTTTGATAAAAAAACGGGCTTTCCAAAATACATGGCCTCTATTACAGGCAAACCAAACCCTTCGGCAATTGAAGGAAAAACAAAGGCACTGCAATTTTTATAATACCAGGCCTTGTCACTTTCAGAAACAGGACCGGTAATAATTACCCTTTCCTTACATCCATATTTTTCAGCTTCTTCAATTATCCTGTTTTTATGCGGCGTTTCAATTCCCGAGATTACCAGTTCAAAATCGTTCCCTTTTAAAAGTGGGGGCAGCAGATGAAAGCCTTTTTGTACCGACAATAATCCGATGGTAAACAAAAAAGGGGTTTTAGGTAAAAAGACCGGCACATGGTTATCAGGTACGGAAAGCTTATCGGCACCATTATAAATTACCCTTAATTTATCTTTCACCTCGGGGATAAAATGCAAAATATCATTAGCTACAAACGCAGAAATCGTTACAACCTTATCACAATAGGAAATATATCTTCTTAATTTATTTATATGTGCGTCAATTTTGCGTTGTGGCTTAAATTTTAAATGAACATTATTAATATCATGAATGGTCATTATCTTTTTTGCATTTACTTTATAGGGCTTTAACCGGCAAGTTTGATCGGTGAAATGCACAAGATCAAATTTATTTCGAGCCGGAAAATGAATATTATGCAACCTGGATAAATACATGATATCAACCTTTTTGTCAAAAAAATAAGTTGTATTTTTAAACATGTAGTACTCCAATTTAAATCTATCGGAGTTTTGCGCAATCAGCGCGTTACCAAGCCCTTTTCCGAACGAAAAGTAACCTGAGTTTGCATTTTTCATTGAATCAAAAGTGACTAATACCGCTGGTTTTGACATTTTGTTCATTTTATTGCTGATACGGTATAAATTGAGCTACTTTTCACAATCTCCGAAATATTATTTAACTAATTTATAATTGCGATATTCACTAACCCGCCAGCCTGTAAAATCTTCAATTTTTTGTAAAGCCTTTCTTCTGAAAGTCATTTTTTTATAAAGTTCGTTGAGGTCAATATTGAGCTTCCAGTTAGTTGCTGCGATCCGTTTTTGCATTACTGCAGGATGGGTTCCGGTAAAGTGAATCAACCTGTCGGCATTTTTGTAATCAAACTCAAAGGTTTCAGGCAAATTTTGCGCTATCCAGCTATCATCATGATAAAACTGGTTAAAGTTGAGCAGCTTGTTCTTTAACCCGGCAGGCGGCTTTACCCAACCATAATGATAAATGTAGGCATCTATCAGTTTAACATTAATTTTGCGTCCGTCTAACCTGAATCCCTGCGCATCGCGATAAGAGTGGATCGCTTTATTATTCCGTAGTATTCTGATCTCACGCCTATACCATCTGCGCGAATGGCCGTAGTAATCATAAGAGCCATAAAAATGGAGATATTTGAACAATAAACCTTCTATGCGGGCATCATTTAAGTTGTCCTCCATTTCCTTTTTTATTACCGGCAGGTATTTCTCATGCACACACTCATCTCCCTGTATGTAAAATACCCAGTCGGCATCAGCCGATATGCCATTAAATGCGATATCCGTTTGATGAGCAAATACCGCCCCCCCTTCACGTAAGGTATCATCCCAAACTGTATTAATAATTTTGATCTTCGGAGAGTTGATACCATTTATTAATGCGGCTGTTTCATCATCGCTGTTTCCAAGCGCCACTATAAATTCATCACATAAGGAAAGTATAGAGGTTATAGCCTCAACAATGGGATAATCATTTTTTACTGCATTCCTGATAAAAGTAAACCCGGCAACCTTCATTAAACCAACCTATTTAGCGATGAAGGGCAAATATAGTTATCTCCGGCTTTCTCTTTATATTATTACCGCTATGTTATTGTTTTCGTCTTATTTTTGTTCCTTTATCAAATAGTATGTTAAGTACCGATAACGATAAACCCGCTAATATTGATTTCAAATCAGTTGCACGTGCTTTAACTATTGTTGAAAATGACCTCGCAGGTGCTGATGAACTTTTAAAAAGTTTGTCTTTTAATAAAACCACACCTATAATAGGCATAACCGGCCCGCCGGGAGCAGGTAAAAGCACGCTGGTAAATTCACTGATAAGCCATTTGCTAAATGATAACCACAAAATAGCTGTTTTAGCTGTTGACCCCAGTTCGCCTTTTAATTTTGGTTCCTTATTGGGCGACAGGATCAGAATGGCGCCGCATTTTAACCATCCGGATGTTTTTATCAGGTCGTTGGCAACACGGGGGTCTTTAGGTGGCCTGTCTGCAAAAACCATTGAAATGACCGATGTTTTACGAGCCGCAGGATTTGACTACCTATTAATTGAAACGGTTGGCGTAGGGCAATCAGAAATTGAAATTGCAGGTCTTGCAGATATTACTTTATTAGTTTTAGTACCCGAAAGCGGTGATGAAATTCAAAACATCAAATCGGGTTTGATGGAAATTGCTGATGGTTTTATTATAAATAAGGCCGACCGGGCAGACGCCGATTTGTTTACCAATAATTTAAAAAAGATCATTCTGCAAAAGGACGGTCATCAACCGCCTGTTTTTAAAACCGTTGCCTTACAGGACGTGGGAATAACAGATGTTATTAACTTCATTGTTTCTGCATCTCACCTGCAAAACACCCGCAAGGAATTGTTATTGTCTGAAAAAGCATACAAGCTTATACAATATAAGCGTATGACCAGTGTTGATAAGAAAGAACTCCGGCAAGCTATTGCAAAAGCGTTAACTGAGCCGGAGTTTAATCTTTATAATTTTATTGAAAGCTATTTTTGATTTCGGAATTATTTGATTCATTCAGATTTATTCTAAAATAGTATTCGACAAAACTTTAAATTCGAAATTGAACATCCGAAATCCTATCCATTCATAATCTCTTCTATATGATCTGCCTCAACGGGAATATCCGCCATCAGATCAATATTGCCGTCATTAGTTATTAATATATCATTTTCAATTCTTACCGCAAAGCCTTCTTCAGGTATATAAATACCAGGTTCGCAGGTTAAAATGTTACCAACCTCGAAAGGTTTATACCTGCTGGCAAAATCGTGCACATCCAAACCTAAATGATGTGAGGTTCCGTGCATAAAATATTTTTTATACAGCGGCATTTTTGGATCCTGCTTAGCAACATCCTGTTTATTTAATAATCCTAAACCGATCAACTCTTCAGTCATTATCTTTCCGACCTCATCATGATAATCATTCCATATTGCACCCGCGACAATGAGTTTAGTGGCAGCGCGCATTACACGCAACACAGCATTATATACATCACGCTGCCGTTTTGTATAACGCCCGTTAACAGGTACTGTACGGCTCATATCTGCATTGTAGTTGGCATACTCGGCAGCAAAATCAAATAAAATAACATCGCCATCCTTACAAACCTGGTTATTGTCTGTATAATGAAGCACATTCGCGTTATTCCCTGAAGCGATGATCGGACTATAGGCATGGCCTGTGGCCCGCTGTTTTAAAAATTCATGAGTAATCTCAGCCTCTATTTCATACTCAGCCAATCCCGGTTTTATAAATTTCAGAACACGAATAAAAGCATCCCGGGTAATTTCGCATGCTTTTTTTGTTAATTTAACCTCTATCGGGGATTTTACAACCCGGAGATCACGCAAAATCAGAGCTGAACGCTCATAATGATGCAACGGATATTTAGACCGTAAACTTTCAAATAACCTAAGGTCACGATAAGGTACGGTGTGGCTATAGCGATCATTTTCGTTAGTATTAATATAAATATTTTCCGCATAGTTAATAATTGTATGCAAAATAATATCAAATTCGTTAAGCCAATATATAGTTTTTATACCTGAAGACTTCCTGGCTTCTTCTTTCGTGTATTTATGCCCCTCCCAAATGGCAATTTGCTCATTGGTTTGTCTTAAAAAAAGTACTTCTTTGTATAGTGAATTAGGACAATCAGGAAATAGTAGTAAAATACTTTGTTCCTGGTCTATCCCGGTAAGATAAAAAAAATCAGGATTCTGTTTAAACAGAAATGTTTGATCTCCATTTCTGGGAAATTCGTCATTTGAGTGGAAAATAGCTATGGAACAGGATTTTAGTCGGGAAACGAAATTTTTTCTATTCAGGGTAAATAACTCATTATTAACAGGTAAGTATTTCATGTTTAAATATTTATTACTTTTTTAAAAACATTTTTTTTATTTAATTTGTATAAATAATACAACATTTGGAACAATGTTTGGATACGATTTCAAACATAATTACTATTTTTG
>JAQBOU010000113.1 GCA_028287865.1 Mucilaginibacter sp.
TTTAGGTAAATCCTCATCTTTCGTCAAATCCGCTAAACGCTCTCCCAGCATTAAACCGTATCCTTTATCTCGCTGTGGTTATAAATGCGCTCCTGCATCTCTTTTTCTTCGGTATGGCGCTTTGTAATCAGCACCAATGCTATAATCAGCAAAGTTGCTAAAAGGGCTATAGCAAGCCAGGTTATTGGGTGTTTCATTTTGTGTTGGTTGATGATTATTTAATTTTATTTAATTGGTGGTTTGATAAAACACAACACCGGTTAATTATTAATATTTTACCTTTGCAGTATAAAAATTAGCTGAACTATGGAAAGGAAATTCAACATAGGCGACGTTGTAGTTATGATAGCTGATGGCCCTAAAATGGCTGTTGAAGGATACGCCTTAAACGATGATAATACCGAAAGTGACGAATATGTAAGTGTTGTATTTTTTGCCGGCGACGGCTTTAAACGCGACACTTTTCACCAGGATCTGCTATTGTTTATTGATGAAGTGCAAGAATAGTTTTTCAGTCTGAGTCTGAAGTCCGAAAGTCAGTAAAGTCCGGGAGTAGCAAAGGGGAAGTTTGAAATAAAAGGTTGTCATTGGCAGGCAGGCACTCGAATCATGTGCGGTGGACTCTTCAAGATGCACAGCATTCGGTGCGGTCGGGGCTCACCCTTCAATGGGCTCAGGCTGACACCCTATTGTGTTATTCCCTCTCCAAAAACAACCCCCTTTTACTTTCCACTAATTGCTCCAGGTTAATCCCTTCAATTATTATATTGTTTAAAAAAGCATCAAGGGCCAGTTTTTTAGCGCGAAGTTTAACCAGCCCGGCATGGCGTCCGCTCAGCGGCGCATGTTCGGTAATTGCTTTTTTGTAGGTCTCCAGGTCGTTTTTTATATCCATGCGTTCGTTTTGGCGGGCAAGGGTAAGTTTAAATTTAAGCTCCTGTATAAGCTCTCGTACTGCATCGGCCATCATATCGTATTTTTCATCAGCGGTGAAATGTATCAGTTCAAGCTCGTCTAAAAAACCATAAACCGACGAGGCTGTTACCTCAATATTCCGGTTATTCTGTTTACGCTGCATGGCCTGCATTACTAAGTATTTAGCGGTTTCAAACTGCGTAGCCAGGTCGGGCGGCTGTGACATACCATCATCTGGCGGCAGTTCCTTAACCATGGCTGTCCGCTTTTCTGATAACAGGTACTGCTCAATAAACCGCTCAAAGGTTATTACGCTGAGGCCGTAAAATTCGCCATATCTGCCGCGGATGCCAAATGCGATAGCATCAGGTATCTCGTTGAGGCGTATGGACGGATGGTATTTGATAATGTTATCCGTAACCTCGTTCACCAGGTAATCACGATCCTGCTGGCTGGTGTCTTTCACGTTTAAATCGGCACATGTTTTTGCAATGCTTATTTTAACCGCGTTAAACACATCGCGTTTGGGCAGGTGCTTTATCATTGCCTGCTTCAGTATTTTCCAGCCATCGCCGGTAGGTAGCATTTGCCCGTTTGTTTTTATTATCCCCGCATCCTGCGGGTCAATGCCGTTTACCTGTTCGGGCTTTATAATCAGCATGGGGCCGTGCGCGCTTTTATTGTCCATCACTCATCCCCCCGCATTTTAACGCCTGCAAACTTCATCGCGGCAGCAACACCCCTTACCAACTGCTGATTGCCTGCCGTACGGTTATAACTTTCTTTTTTGGCGCAACTTTTTTCTTTTTCGCGTTGTGCCGCGGCAAGGTGTTTAGGGAGCCAATAATAAAAGTTGCGGGCAATTTCCTCAATGGTTTTGTTGTTAAGGTCGCCAAGGTCAATTTTTGAATGGTAAAAAGTTTTAAAATAGTCCTGCATAGCGGCATTGTCAAGGCGGTACCTGTCCTTAAGCAACCTGTTATTCATCGTATCAACAAAAAAAGCAAAAGCGTTAGCACATAATACTACTACTTGTTTTGGTTTTGGTTTACTGTTTTTATTTAGTTGGTCAGTAGTTGCGTCACTACCTGCGTCAGTGGTTGTGTCAGCAGTAGCGTCAGGCTGATCATATCTTTCATCAAAAATACTTTCGAGGTCATTAAGCCGGTAAGTTATATTGGCTGTTCCCCTAACCGATCTGAAAGTTAATATACCATATTGTTTCAGCCGCTTGCGTGACCGTTCTAATGACGAGCGGGACAATTTAAGATCGGCAAGTACCTTTGCTGTATTTCGTTTAAACGGATTTGCCCAATTGGCACTGTTGCAAATCTCCAGCAAGTAAAAATAAAGGGCAATGTCTGTGTAATTTAAGGCATGTCTCCGTTGTAGCAGCCAGAAGCCTTTTATTTGTTTGATGTAGTTCATGTTGTTTTTTTAATCCGGAAAGTCAGTAAAGACCGAAAGTCGGAAGGAAATTGTTTAGTTGTCATGCAGAACGCAGCGAAGCATCTTCTTTGCTATGCTTAGGTGAATACTGTCTCTTGGAAAAGATTCTTCGCTATGCTCTTAATGACAAGTAAATCTTTGTAAAATTAATATGTTTATTATGCTATTTGGCATATTCAAGTAGAAATGAATGCAGGTAATTCTATCTTTCGGACTTCCCCGACTTTCTGTCTTTCCAGGCTTCTAACTTCATCATATCATATCACTCCCTCTTGTTTCGGTTTCAACCAGTTGGGTAAGCACGCTTTTAAGCACCGCCTCGCGGGCCCATTGCTGCTCGGTAAGGGTGGCATCATCCTGGTACCAGGCAATGGCCTCGTTTATTTCTACACGGGTTTTATAAACATAGACCTTTACCGGGTGCATTTTTGAGCCGTTGTAACTGTTCAGGTTCTCGTCTTTTATCAGTTTGGCAAAATGACCGGCGGGAATGTTTACTTCCAGGCATTCGTCCAGCGTGTTTTTAAAGTCGTGCTTATCTTCCAGCCAAAGGGTTAAAGTTTCTCCGTTAAAGTCGTGATCGGCAATGCTGATGCGGCTATAATCGTAATCAACAGAGATTACGAGCCACCATAGTTTGTTTTTTAGTTTTTGTGAGATTTTTATCATTGGTGTGGTTTTTTAGTCCATGGTCCATAGCCCATAGGTGTTTGTTAATTATTTCAAGATCCTTAATAGTTCGCTGTGTTCTCAAATAGCTATGGACTATTAACCATCTGTTTTCCTTACCGAAACTTCGGCACCCAACCGGGCATGTATTGCTGTATAGCGGTAATTTCGCGTTGGTACTTGGTGCAGGTTGTTTGATAAGCCTTGTATCGGAGCATCAATTCGTTAGTTGGTTCATTGTACTGTTGCGGTTGCTGTTGGTTGTCTGTTAGGTTTAAGGCGGAATAGGCTAAGTGCATAAGCGTTTTTGTATGAGTCCAAAAGTCGGAAGGTCCGAAAGACGGAGAAGGTTTTAGTTTAATTTGAGAAGGCTGTAGGTTAAAAAAAGCTAATTATGGTGGTGGCCTGCCAATAAATAAATTTTCTTTATATTCTTTACATTTCATTTGGTTTTTAATAAAATTTAATTTAGTTTAGAGAATTATTACAGAACAAATATACAGAATAATCTTTATTAATACCAAGAATAATCTTTAATATTTTTATTGCTATGGATGAACAGTCAAAACCCAATAAAATAAAAACAGTGCGTCCCGAAACCCTCGAGTTTATTATATTATATAACCAGCTTAAGGGTAAAGCATTTAGCGGCAATGCGCAGCTTGCCGAAGTTTTAGGTTTCAATTCGCCCAGTTCGATTACCGAGATCATCAAGAGCCGGCAAAACATAGATCTGGAAAAATTAAAGATTTTTAAAGAAAAATACAGTGATTTCTTAACGCATAAAAAAAATACAGTTAATTCTGAAAGTACAGCTGTTTCCAGGTTCCCGGATGGTATTCCTATGTACGAAATTACAGCTACGGCATCGGGCGTTGAGGTTTATAACGATATTAATGATAAGGAGCCGGTTGGGCACATGAACTTTCCGGGTATTGAAGATTGCGACTTTGCTTTACCGGTTTGGGGGCACTCCATGTACCCGTACCTTGAAAACGGGTGCTGGGTAGCGCTCAAGATCATCCATGATAAAAAAATACTGCCCGGTGAAGTATATTACATTGAGTGGGGCGATTACCGCATGTATAAACGGCTGCTGGCAGGCGATAGCCCGGACGAAGTGATAGCCCATTCTGATAATACTACCGAAATGATTGGTAACCGCCTTAAGTATGCCCCCTTTGTAGTGAAGATTGCTGATATTAAAAAGCTGTGCCTTGTAAAGGATATTCATAAGAAGCATAATCATTGAGGAAAGTTATGAAAGTTGGTAAAGTCAGTAAAGGCCGCCTGTTCAAGCGTCTACCTACGCTTGAACACTAACTATTTAAGCGTCCACGCTTAAATAGTTACGGTGCATCGCTTTGGTTGGTAACCTTTCGTGGTAAGCGTGGACGCGTACAAATTGTTCACATTCAAGCTGGCCGATTGAACGGGCGGAGCCTGTGAATTTTAATGATATTCGAGTCTCAGAACTTCTGGACTTTACTGACTTTTCCTACTTTCCCCAACTTTTAACTACATTTATAACATGATTGAACCTATCTATTATCCCTACAGCCTTAAATTCAGCATAGGTGCAATCGTCCTTATGATCATATTTTTGCTGATGCTGCTTTCAAATGTAATAGCGGCACATAATATAGCTGCGTGGGTTATTTTTTGTGTTTTGGGTATAGCGTTTGGGTTTATGATAGTACTGCTTGTAGTTAAAAGACTGATACCTGCTTTAAAAGGGGATATAGCGCTCAGCCTGGATCAGCAGGGCATCAGCGATTATATTCGCGATGTGAGCATAGGCTGGAAAGATATAAAAGAGATTAGCCTGGTGCGGGGCCGCAGCGCATCCACCCTGCGGATTGATCTTAAATGGGAATCGGATTACGGCAGCCAGATCGCAATCCCGTTGCGATGGATAAAAGGTAAGGATCAGGAAATTTATGAAACTGTTCTGTGTTATTTTGAAGAAGAATCAATAGATAAAATCGAATGACAATTCGGCTGTACTAAGTCGTTATTGTTTGCCTAATTATAGAATTTGCCCTTACTTGTGTAATAATTTCTTTACAATTTAAACCTTTGCGGCTTAATAGCGTAACAGGGCGTTTTGTATTTATTCCGATATTAATGAACTTAGAACAAGCTTTGCTTTTTATTTTAAATAAATTAAGTGCCGGTGGTGTTTTTCAAAACGTGGGTTTTTATACATTAATAGTTTTACTCTCGTGGATATGGATGGTACAAGTGAAGCAGAAATCCGGTCGGTATAGAACCAATTAAAGCTATGGCTTAATTTACAATTATTGTTATTAATGAGTTTTCCTAACTGCCCCAAATGTAATACCAAATTTAATAAAAAGGTACACAGAAGTCCTTGGGTAAAATTGTTTTTTCCATGGCTGCCCGTGCGGCGTTTTTTTTGTAATCATTGCAAAGGCAGTTTTTACAAATTTGTAAAACAAGCTGGCTAATGTAATTTTGCTTTGGTATACCGTAATAAACTTGCTATTTGCGGAGTTTGTTATACCAACTTTAATTAAACTACTTTTAATGATCATCCGCCGCGCTGTATTAACTGACGTACCTCAAATAATGACGCTTATAGCCGAAGTAGTACCAACTATGATTGCTTCCGGTAACTTTCAATGGGATAATACTTATCCTAATGCCACAGTTTTTGAAAATGACATTGCATTAAACCAGCTTTGGGTTGCCGAAATTGATGGAGCAATAGCAGGCGTAACAGCCATTACTACCAGCCAGGAACCCGAATATGCCCAGGTTGGCTGGGATATTAATGAAACAGCCATTGTTACGCATAGGCTGGCCGTAAGTGCAAAATACAGAGGGAGAGGTATAGCGGCGGCCCTGCTGCTACAGGCCGAAGACGAAGCTAAAAGACGTGGGATTAATATATTGCGGGTTGACACCAACACCAGTAACCAGGCAACTCAAAAACTTTTCCCCAAATTAGGTTACCATTTTTCCGGAGAAATTGGCCTCGGTTTCAGGCCCAACCTACGGTTTTACTGTTACCAGAAGATAATAGCAAACCATTTGTAAATGTTAAAACCTTATATCAGTTAATTTTTCATGGTCCTGTTATACCTAACCTGGAGAAACAGAATTATTTTTAATTATTTCTGCAAAAACGTAACCATTAGGAAACAGTATCGTAGAAGTATCCAAATTCAATAGGTTGTTGTACTGATATTTTAAGTTAAGGTTATGGATATATTATTTTTCTTCTCGGTGGCAGGTGTAGCAATTGTTATCCTGATATTAAAGTTTGATAAAAAGCAAACCATTAAAGTTAATACGGTTTTAAAAGAAACAAGAAGCGTTCCTCCATTGCTTTTATTAAAGGCGACGGAACAAAAAATAAGTACATTAAGAAATGCTTTAAGTTTTAACGATACTCCGCAAAATATGGCGGGTGCAGCATCAATGACCAATATTTATAATGCCCAAAAAGATAACGCCAGCAGGTATTCAAAAGTGCAGCAGTTTAAATTGTTATCCGCAAAATACAACAGCGGACTGATGTCACTTGAAAACTACAATGCAAAACTGGATGAATTGCTTGAACAAGTACAAAGCAACTCCGGCGCATTTGGATTGGCTAGTTAATTTGCCTAATTAAAACATACATATAAGCTAAGGAGGCTGTAATGTTGTAATGGATTCCATACAATATTACGGCCCTTTTGCATTTTGGTTGGTGTACGGCTGATTAAGTGAGCGGCCGATTAAGTTGATAAGTGGTGGTTGATTGGTTAAAAAAGGAAAGTTCCGGGCAACGCAACCATTGAACCTTATCAATTATTTCACCCAATCAACCAAAAAAACTATAACTATTGACTATTCCGCTACTTTGTTTATTATTGCAATCAAATGTCTGACGAAGCAATAGTAAAGCGGTTAAAGGTAATTGTTAAGGAGCATGGCGGGCAGCTGGCTTTGGCTGGCGCTATTGGCGTTGATCAGGGCTTTATAAGCAAAGTGATCAACAAAAAACAAGATGTTAGCTATTACCTTATCCGTAAACTGTGTTTCCAATTAAAATACTCGCCCGAGTGGCTCATACTCGGTACCGGCGATAAAAAGATCAACAAACCCGAATCTGCCAAACTCATTACCGAAATACAAATGATGCGAACCGAACTTGATATTCTCCACGCCCGTATGCGCGCCTATGAAATGGAGATGAAGGAGTTGAAGGAACATGGATTAGTTACGGAGAAAAAAACAGGATAGGCTTATTTTAGATGTACGAGTTACGATTTTAGATTTGGTTATAGGATATTAAACTGAAGGCATCAGACAATAAATAAATCGTAATTCGTACATCTGAAATCGTAAATCCGCTCATAAACTATTTATCAAAATAGCATTCAGCGCTTCGGTAACATCTTTACATTTATTTACAGATGTTTCCAGCGAGAGCAATATTTCGCGGTACTTAATAAGCGTAATAGCATCTTTTTCGTTGGCAAATAACTCAGCTACGGCATGGTAGTATACCTTATCTGATTGCTGCTCACAAGCTTTAATTTTACGGCATAACTCAAATACCTCATCGGGTTTCTTTAGCTTACGTAATAAGTTAACAGCTTTTTCAATTTCTAGGCTGGCCTGAAGTATAATAGCGGCAATATCTTTAAAGGCAGGTACAAACTCTACTATATTATACAGATACATCCGGCCGCTTGCCTCTTTTATGGTATTAGCCACATCATCAATGGATGAAGCTAAGGTATGTATGTCGTTACGGTTTAAAGGCGGGAAGATCACTTTGTCCAGGCACAGGTAAATTTTATGGGTGGTATCATCACCCGCCTGTTCCATTTTATCCAGTTGTTTAAACATTAACGTGCGCTCTTCTTCTAATTCGCAATTTACTGCCGAAACCAGCAAAGCCGCCATTTCAGCCAAGTTTTTGGCAGCTTTATCAAAAAGATCAAAAAATAAGGCTTTGTTGGACAAGAAATCTTGAAATAAAACCCGCATACACTATTATAATATAGAAAAACCCAAAAATAGTGCACTCATGTTAAGACGATATTAAACAGAATAGATTCAATGTTAAATTTATGTTATCATTTTTATTAATAAGCAAATTTATCATAAGTTACTTATTTACAATTATTTGTGAAATTTAATACGTGAATGATCGGCTTATTTGGCGTTATTTCAGCGAATTGGGTATTAAGTTAACATGTAAATAATACTACCAAATGTTAATAGTTGCTTAACATTAAGATAATTCTGCGTGCGCACTTTTGAGGCAAAATTTATTTAATCCTTAATATGATTATGAAAAAAATGTTTACAAAACTTTTTAGTACTGGTTTACTAATATGTTTAACACTTATAGGTGTTGCCGTTAAAGCGCAAACAACTTCATTAAGTGCCGATGCAACAACCGCTGCTCCTGCAACAGGTACAACTGCTACTGATATGAAAGCAGAAGTAAAAGCTGAGGCTAAAGCCAAAACCGAAACTCCTGCTGAAACTAAAGCTGCAGCAAAACCTGCTGACGCAGATACTACCTGGAAACCGCAAAGAAGATTATGGGGTTATACCTTCGGTGATTTTTATTATGATGCACACTCTGATGCAGGAAACAGAGGTCCGGAAACCATGTATAATGGTGTAGCCAGCTCAAGAAATGCTTTTCAGTTCCGTCGTTTGTATTTAGGTTATGATTATGAGATAACTAAAAAATTCAAGGCTGAAGTTTTATTAGCAAGCGAGCCAAATGCAAATACCGGAGTTAGTGGTACTACTTCTATTCAAAACGGTGACAACCTTGTTGATGGTAAAATGGCATTCTGGATTAAAAACTTTAACCTTAGGGTTAGAGATCTTTGGACCGGTACAGACTTTGTAATTGGTGAAATGAGCACTCCTGGTTTCGCATTGAATGAGCCGGGTACAAACGGCCCTACAAGTTTATCAGAAGCCACATGGGCTTTCCGTTCAATCGAAAAGACCATCACAGATTTCCACAAAAATAACTCTTATGATGTGGGTGCTGCTTTACAGGGAACGTTTGACCCTTCAACCAAAAACTTTGGTTATGTTTTAATGGTTGGTAACAACAGCACGTCCAGCTTATTACCTGCCGGTGCAACTAATGCAAATACAGGTTTCTATAAAATATTTTATGGTGATATATGGGGTAAATTCTTAAACCAGAAATTATACGTGGATTTGTATGCTGACTATGCAAAAACTGCTGCTGCAACTGCTACCATCCCAGGTCAGGAACATAATATGTTGAAAATATTTGCTGCATACAACACTAAACCAATTACTGTAGGTGTTGAAGCTTACACACAACAAATTGCGAGTGGTGTAACTAATACTGCAACCAAAACACCTGAAAATGCAACTGTACATGGTTTTTCAATTTGGGCAAGAGGCGCAATTGTTAAAAACCTGAACTACTTTGCCCGTTACGATTCTTACAATCCTGATACTCAATTTAACAGTGCTGATTCTTATACAATCAACACAAATTATGGATCATACAACCCTACTGTTAAAGAAACATTTTATACAGCAGGTATAGATTATAATCCAACAAAGAACGTACACTTTATGCCAAACTTTTGGTTAATTGATTATAAAGACCAAAGAGCATCAACAACAACTGGTTATGTTGGCCCCGACCATACCTTAGTTTTTAGGTTTACCTTCTTCTACACTTTTGGTAAATAAGTAAAGAGAAAAAATTAAAAACAATCAAAAAACAAAACCATGAAAGTAATTAAAAGTTTACAGTTAGCAGTTGTAGCCATAGCTGCAAGCTGCATAACCTTATCAGCTTCGGCCCAGGAAAATACTTTGTTAGGTGCAGGCAGTACATTTGTATACCCGCTTTTTTCAAAGATATTTGCTGAATACAGTCAGAAACATGATGTAAAGGTTAATTATCAGTCTATAGGTTCAGGTGGCGGTATATTACAGCTTACTAACAAAACAGTTGATTTTGGTGGTTCTGATGCTCCGTTAAATGCGGATCAATCTAAAAAAATCGGTGTTCCTGTTTTACACATTCCAATGGCATCAGGCGCTGTGGTAGTTACTTATAACGTACCGGGAGTTGGCGCTTTAAAATTAACCGGAAAAGACCTGGCTGATATTTACCTTGGTAAAATTACTAAATGGAACAGCGGCGAAATTGCAGCTACCAACAAGGGTGTTAAATTGCCTGACATGCCTATCGTTGTAATTCACCGGTCAGACGGTAGCGGTACATCATTCATCTTTACTGATTATTTAACAAAGGTAAACCCTGAGTGGGCTTCAAAAGTAGGTAAAGCATCTGCTGTTAACTGGCCAACAGGTTTGGGTGGTAAAGGTAACGAAGGTGTTGCCGGTTTGGTTAAACAAACACCAGGCGCAATAGGCTACAATGAATTAGCATACGCTATCCAAAACAAAATGGAATATGCCGATGTGCAAAACAAAGCAGGTAAATTTATAAAGCCAACTTTGGAAACCACCACTGCATCAAGTAATGTTGAGTTGCCGGCAAATGCCGAAGTATCATTAACAAATACTGATAACCCTAAAGGTTACCCTATTACCAGCTTTACCTGGGCATTGATTTACAAGGATCAAAAATATGGCGATCGCTCTGCAGCACGTGCTAAAATGTTATTAGATTTATTGTGGTATAACATTCACGATGGACAGAAAAATTGTGCACCTTTAAACTATGCCCCACTTTCAAAATCAGCTTTAAAAGTTGCCGAAAAAATATTAAAATCGGCTACTTATGATGGTAAAGCAATATTATAATTATTTTTGAAAAATGAGTTAGTTATTGATTAGTTCAATAACTGATGAATTAATAAATGCAATTACCAGTACCTGGTTTAAAACCGGGACTGGTAATTGTGTTGTATAAGCAACCTGATTGATAGGTATGATAAATAAGAAAAAGGAATTAATGAAAAATAAAAGATTAGACCTTTCCTATAGCCAGATGAAATGGGAAACCATTTTTAAGCAGATACTAAAAATTATGAGTGTGTTAATACTGGTACTGGTTGCCGGTATTTTAATAACACTGATTGTAGAATCCATGCCTTCTATCAAATCACTGGGTATAAAGTTTTTATGGGGTAAAGTATGGGATCCTGTTCAAAATATTTATGGCGCTTATCCTTTTTTGGTTGGAACCCTGCTTACTTCCTTTATTGCGCTTATTATTTCTATTCCTTTTTCTTATGCTATTTCTATCTACCTGGGCGAATATAATCCCAAAGGCTGGCTGTCAAACCTCTTAAAAAATACGATAGAGCTTATTGCAGCAGTGCCATCAATTATTTATGGTTTTTGGGGGTTATTTGTACTGGTCCCGCTGATACGCACCTTCGAAATGAAGATCGGTGTTGCTCCTTACGGGATAGGTGTTTTTACCTCGTCGCTGGTATTAGCTGTTATGATCATTCCTTATGCTGCATCATTGGGGATATCGCTTATCCGTATGGTACCATCGCCATTAAAAGAAGGCGCCTATGCTTTGGGTGCCACCCACTTTGAAGTGATCCGCAGCGTGATTATGCCATACACCCGTTCGGGTTTGTTTGCAGGTGTACTGTTATCGCTGGGCAGGGCTTTGGGCGAAACCATGGCCGTTACCATGCTTATTGGTAACACCAGTGCAGTAGCTAATACTATTAAAGATGCAATTTTTGGTCCGGGTAATACCATGGCCAGCGTTATAGCCAACGAATTTACCGAAGCCGACCATACTGTTTACCTCTCGGCGCTTATTGAATTGGGTTTGGTGTTGTTTTTTGTAACGGTGATCATCAACCTTATTGGCAAACGTATTATCACTAAATTTACTAATTACTAACAGGATGGATGCACGTATTGGAATAAGAAATACCAAGAGTACACTATTTAAGGGGCTGATTGTTTTTTTAGCTTTTTTAATTACCCTGCCATTAATTATTGTACTGCTTTATATTATAAAACAAGGGATTACGCAGGTTAACTGGCACTTTTTAACCCATGTGCCTGCACCTGTGGGCGAAACCGGCGGCGGTATAAGCAATGCACTGCTGGGTAGCTTCATTATTGTGGTTATGTCATCGATAGTAGCTATACCTGTGGGTATACTGGCAGGAATTTACCTGAGCGAAAACCCCGGTACCAAACTGGCTTATTACAGCGGTTTATGTGTTGATATTTTGCAGGGCGTACCATCTATCGTAGTAGGTATTGTTATTTACTTTTGGATAGTAAAGCCGCTGGGTACTTTTTCGGCTATATCCGGTAGTGTTGCTTTGGCTATTATGATGCTGCCGATTGTTATCCGCTCAACCGAGCAAACTTTAAGGCTGCTGCCGCCATCACTTAAAGAGGCTGCCTTATCTTTAGGCGTGCCATATCACCGTGTTATTATTAAGGTGATAATTCCCTGCGGTTTTGCGGGTATACTCTCCGGTATTATGCTTTCAATAGCGCGTATCATCGGCGAAACAGCACCCTTATTATTCACAGCATTTGGCAATCCGTATTTATCATCGGCAATTACCAAACCCATGGAAACTTTACCCCATTTAATATACACTTATGCTACCAGCCCTTATGATGAATGGCATAACCTTGCCTGGGGCGCATCATTTATATTATTGATGTTTGTATTACTGTTAAACATATTTACCAAACTGATTACACGAAAATGGAACATACAGTTGTAAGCGCTACAAATTTTAACGCCTGGTTTGGTGATAATCATGTGGTGAAAGACGTAACGATAGGAATAGAAAAAAACCAGGTTATTGCGGTTATGGGGCCATCGGGTTGCGGTAAAACTACTTTTTTACGCTGCATAAACCGCATGCACGAACTGATACCAGGCGCTACCGCTAAAGGTTCATTAAAATTATATGATGACGAGGTTTATACCATGAACCCAATATATGTAAGGTATAAAATAGGTATGGTGTTTCAAAGGCCAAACCCTTTTCCAAACCTGAGCATTTATGATAACGTAATAGCGGGTTATAAGCTAAATGGCCTTAAGGTTCCTAAAGCCGAGCTTGATAATATTGTTCAGAAATCATTAACATCAGCTGCATTGTGGAACGAGGTTAAAGATTCGCTTCACAAAAAAGGTACTTTCCTTTCGGGAGGACAACAGCAGCGTTTGTGTATTGCCCGCGCAATAGCAATGGAGCCCGAGGTAATCCTTTTTGATGAACCGACTTCGGCCCTCGATCCTATATCTACTTCGAGCGTTGAGCAATTATTTCACGAGCTGAAAACTAATTACACACTTATAATTGTAACGCACAATATGCAGCAGGCTGCACGCGTAAGTGATAAAACAGCGTTTTTTTACCTGGGCGAATTAGTGGAATTTGACAATACCAAGCAAATGTTTACGGCACCAAGTGACGTACGTACGCAAAATTATATTACAGGCAGGTTTAGTTAAGTTGTAGGTTGCAAGTTGTATGATGCCTGTAGCTTTTAATATATTTAATAACAAGAAGGTTTTAAGTATTTGTTGAAGATGTAATTGTGGTGATAATGAGGTTAGAATTCATATATAACATACAACTTTCAACATACAACTATAAAATATTAATCAAAGAAATATGACACCATTAGAAAACGAAATTACCGCGCTTAAAAAAGAGCTGGTTAGTATGTGGATATTAGTTCAGTCGCAACTGAATAAGGCTAAGGAAGCCATGGTACAGTTTGATAAAGATCTTGCCCGCGAAGTATTAATTAAGGAAAAACGCGTAAACGCTTTTGAACTTAAGATAGACCGTGATTGCGAAAATATTTTTGCTTTGTATTGCCCGGTTGCGGTAGACTTGCGATTTTTATTGGCCGCATTAAAAATAAATACCAACCTGGAGCGTATAGGCGATATTGCTGCCGGCATTGCTATTTATGTGGTGCAATCGTCTGTGAATTTTGATGTTAAAGCATTGGAAAGCACTTCGTTGTTGCGCATGTATGAAGAGGCCGTTAATATTTTGATAGATACCCGTACCGCTTTCGAAAAAGAAGATACGGTATTGGCACGCAGTATATTTAAAAGAGACGATGTTTTAGACGCTATTAATGAGAGCGCACCAATAAATATTGCCGAAGTAATAAAGGCCAACCCGGAAAGCATCACTGAAACGCTATACATGCTATCGATCATCCGTAAGCTGGAGCGCGTTGGCGACCAATCAAAAAACATAGCAGAAGAGATTATATTTTATGTAGAGGCTAAGATATTAAAACACCTGGAAAGCAGTAACCGTAGGTTAGAAGGGGAAGAGTAGGGGATTTACGATTTAAGAATTACGATTTACGAATTTTGATTGGTGAAGCCAATTAATTAAGTTTCGATTGATTAAAAATGAGGGACAAGGCGGATGTAAACATTCGCCTTGTTTGTTTTATAGGGGCTGGATGGACTGTTGCTGATTATTTTTTTGTTTTGATGTAGCGTTGGTATCTTCAGTAACGTAATGTTTATAATCAATTAAATACCGTTATATGAAAGTAAAATACCAATTAATATTAATTGCAGCACTATTGTTGAACTTATGTTCATGCAAAAAGGACAACACTACAGTAACCGACAGCAGTTTAATTGTGGGTAAATGGTCGGTTAATAAAATCACCATACACCAGGCTTTGTTTACAGTTGTAAACGGAAATAAAGACACCACTTATACAGGAAGCGCTTTTAACGCCAGTGATTATTTCCAGTTCAATAGCAATCATACCGCGGTGGAATCCTTTTCGGCTGAGTTTTCTATTAACGGGAAAACCACAGTAACCGATGGAGCAGGCCATCCGATTGCCGGCGGTAATAGTTTTGCTTACAGCATTGCTGGATCGACGTTAACACTTACATCAACGCTGATTGTTCCACAACCCATGGGGGCGTCAAGCGGATCAGCAACCGAAACTATCATCCAACTGGATGCAAATAACCTTGTTTTGCGCCAGATACAAACTGGTATGGAAAGCTCCACAACAACCAATACTTATTACACCAGGGCAAAGTGATAAAAAACCTATTTCTTTTTTATAATGATGAAGAATTTACAAAATAAACAGCCTCTGATCGTTAGTAGTTTATTGCTTTTTTTTGCTGGTTTGATGATCGGCCTGTGTTCGTGCAAAAAGAGCTTAACTGATGTTACCAGCACCGTATCTGTTATCGGGAAATGGAGCGTTGTAAAGGATACAACTTATGCCGGGGTTAATACTGGCGCTAACCCTGAAGTATACATAGGAAAGGCAGGCGATTATTTTGATTTCAGAACCGACGGTTATGTTTATACAAAAGAAGGTGCTGTTTTGGATACTTTAAGTTATAGCATGTTATCAAATAGCCAAATTGTTATCCAATCCTTTGGCCCCGGTGCGGTTGGGGAATATCCCAACAACATTGCCACCATTACTGCACATAGCCTTGATATAAATTCACCTTTATTTACGCCCCCTAGTGGACCTCAGCAGCGTAAGTTAAGTTTAAGCCGGTAAATGCTGTGCTACAAAGGTTTTTGAATATTCTTTTATCAACTCCCTTACTCTTCTAAATTCATTCATAACTTCTTCGTCATTACCTGTGGCTTTTGCCGGGTCGGGAAAATTTTGATGAAAGCGTTGTGCCCGGGTAGGGAAGAAGGGACAATTCTCTTTGGCATTATCGCATACGGTTATTACATAATCAAAGCTGATGTCTTTATATTCATCAACATTGTTAGAGGTATGGTGGCTTATGTCTACACCGTCCTCAGCCATTACCTGTATGGCCTTGGGGTTTACGCCATGTGTTTCGATACCTGCGCTGTAAATGTTTGCTTTATCGCCCGCAAAAAGCCTTAAATAGCCCTGTGCTATCTGGCTGCGGCAGCTGTTGCCGGTGCAAAGCACCAGTATATTTTTCATATAGTGACAGTTTTGTTTGTATAATATTTTTTACGGAACCAGAATGCTAAATTAACCAATGCTATTAAAGCGGGTACCTCCACCAACGGACCGATCACCCCTGTAAATGCTTCGCCGGAATTGATACCAAAAACACCTATTGCAACTGCTATGGCCAGCTCAAAATTATTCCCGGTTGCAGTAAAAGCGATGGAGGTGCTCCTGGAATAATCTGCTCCGAAGGATTTGCCAATAAAAAAGCTCAAAATGAACATAATAGCAAAATATATAACCAGCGGGATAGCTATGCGTATTACATCAACAGGTATCTGAACTATCAGGCCGCCTTTTAAACTGAACATAACCATTATGGTAAATAACAAGGCTATCAATGTGATGGGCGAAATAAAAGGAACGTATTTGTTTTGAAACCACTCTTCACCTTTAAATCGGATAAGGGCGTACCTGCTGATAATTCCTGCTGCAAATG
>JAQBOU010000037.1 GCA_028287865.1 Mucilaginibacter sp.
CCTGGTTCTTGCATCTTGAATCCTGCATCTCATATCTCATGTCTCAAATCTCATATCTCAACGGATGAACATCTTAACCCTCCTCATATTTACGCCCATCCTGTTTGGATTTATCATTGCCGTGCTGCCTTCAGCCTGGCGGGGAAGTTTTAAATATATTACCCTTGTGGCAACACTGGTACAACTGGGGATGTGTATATGGATTTACTGTAATTTTAAAACAGGGGCTGCTTTTGCGGGGATTAATCACGAGAGCCAGTTTCAGTTTATACAGAAATTACCCTGGATAAACCTTGATTTGGGAACAATGGGTAAAATGCAGATCGATTATTTTGTCGGGATCGATGGGATTTCTATAACCCTGCTGGTAATGACCTCAGTTGTACTGGTTATTGCAGCTTTAGCCTCCTGGGAGATCACCAGTAATTTAAAGGGTTTTTTTGTGCTCTTTTTAATTTTGGATATGGCTGTAATTGGGGTATTCTGCTCTCTAGATTTCTTCCTTTTTTATATTTTTTATGAATTAATGCTTTTGCCGTTGTACTTTTTAATAGGGATGTGGGGCGGAGCGAGAAGAGAGTATGCTGCAATAAAGTTTTTCCTGTACACCTTATTCGGATCTGTGTTTATGTTGTTGGTTATGATCGGTCTGTATTTATCAGTTAAAGACCCTGTAACAGGTAATCATACCTTTAATATAGTGCAGATGATGAACCCGGCGAACTATGAACAGGGGTCTGTATTTTCGGTGTTGAGTCATCAAACAATTTTTGGATTTCCGGCCCGTGCGGTGGGTTTTGTGGTATTGTTTGTTGCTTTTGCTATAAAGGTACCTGTTGTGCCATTGCATACATGGCTGCCTGATGCCCATGTGGAGGCACCTACGCCGGTTTCTATAATACTTGCCGGGATATTACTGAAGGTAGGCGGATATGGCATTATAAGGGTATGTGTTAGCATTTTCCCTGATATTGCTTCGGCTGACGCGTATTGGCTTGGCCTGTTGGGTATTATATCCATTTTATATGGTGCACTTAACGCACTGGCACAGCAGGACCTGAAACGAATGATTGCCTATTCATCAGTATCGCATATGGGTTTTGTTCTATTGGGAATAGCATCACTCACAACCGAGGGTTTAAGCGGCGCTGTGATGCAAATGGTGAGTCATGGGTTTTTATCAACCATGCTGTTCTTTTTAGCTGGGGTGGTTTACAACCGGGTGCATGACAGGGGCATCAATCATTTCAGGGGTTTAGCAACGCTTATGCCTAAATACACCATTTTTGTGATGATCGCTTTTTTTGCCTCATTGGGTTTGCCCGGCTTTTCAGCATTTATCGGAGAAGCTTTTTCTCTGATCGGAGCTTTTAAATCAACAACAGTTAATGGCCTGTTGCCTTACTGGATGGCAGTTTGCGGATCGGTTGGTATTTTATTAGGTGCCGCCTATTTTTTATGGACCCTGCAGCGGATGTTTTTCGGGCCTGTAAATTTAAAAGGAGGCTCCGTATGGCAAACAGCATTAACAGATTTGAATCTTCACGAAAAAATCACCTTGGTACCACTGGCAATTATAGTGTTGATTTTAGGATTAATGCCATCATTGGTGTTTGATAAGATAAACGATTCGGTAACAGCATTTGTCCAGTTTTTACAGCTAAAATAAATATAAACGGAATGCACGATCTGCTGCCATTTTTATCCGATTCTTTAACCAACGTTTTGGGTAGCATTCCTTTTTTTATGCCCGAAATTGGTTTGGCTATTTTGTTTATCCTTGTTTTGGTAACAGACCTCCTATTTGGTAAAAGCTCTCAATTTACTTGCAGGATCATTGCATGTGTGGGCATTTTGATGGTTATTAACCAGGATTATCAACAAACGCAGCTTTTACTGATAGAAGGTTTGGCAAACGGCCATTTTTTCTTTACACAAATGCTGCTGCTTACCCACACAGCTATAAAATTTAAGCTGGTTATTGATGTTTTGTCTTTTATCCTGCTCTTATACTTTGCGTGGGACGATAAGCTCAACGCTCATAGCAAAGGTCTGTCTGATCTGTATACAATTATCATTGGGTCAGTTTTTGGAATGCATTTAATGGTAATGGCAGTAAATCTTTTATCCATTTATCTGGCCATAGAAATGGTTTCCATTGCTTCCTACCTGATGGTAGCTTATCGGTCTGAAAATGCCTTTAGTACCGAAGCCGGGTTGAAATATGTACTGTTTGGTGCAGCTTCATCAGCAATGATGCTATACGGAATCTCGCTGTTGTATGCCTTTACCGGGTCACTTGAGTTATATACAGGCAACCTTATTCTGGCCCTGCCTTTGGTTAACCCGGTAGCAGTATCTTTTGCATTGATCCTGGTTTTGATTGGCATTGGCTTTAAATTATCATTTGTCCCGGTTCACTTTTGGGTGCCTGATGTTTATGAGGGAGCGCCAACTCCTGTAACTGCCTGGTTATCAACTGTACCAAAAATAGCAGCATTTGCACTGCTGGTTAATTTTTTAACTCCTTTTATTTACAATTCAAATTGGACTGCCTTTAACTTCCGGTTGGCATTTTCTATAGTAGGTATAATTACTATGATAGGCGGAAACTTTGCTGCTGTATTACAAAACAATGTTAAAAGAATGCTGGCATATTCCAGCATTGGGCATACCGGGTTTGCATTAATGGCGGTTGCCGCATTTACACCCACCAGTATTTCGGCGCTAATATACTACCTGGCTGCATATGGTATTGCTAATGTAGGCGCCCTGGCGTTGGTAACTTATTTTACCAATGTTGCCGGAGCGGAAGATATGGATAGCTACAGGGGGCTTGGCCATAAATATCCGGTAGCATCCATTTGTTTTGTTATAGTGCTCATATCATTAACGGGCTTTCCGGTAACTGCAGGTTTCACGGGTAAAGTGTTTATATTCTCTGCCGCGTATAGTGTTTATCAGCAGGATCATAACATCTGGCTATTACTTATGACGATAACCGGGGCGTTGACCACTGTTGTATCGTTGTTTTACTACATAAAAATCCCATTGAATTTATTCCTGAAACGGACGGAAGTTGCAATAAATACTGTCAATAACTCTTATAAAATTGTAATTTTAGCAATAATTATATCATTTTTAATCATTTTTATCGGTATTTGGCCTGATTTGGTGCTTAAACACCTATGATGTCGTATTTTTCATTAATTTAAAATAAAAAACATACTTTTTATTCGTTTTTATCTAAAAAATATTCTAATTTCAGCAAGTTTTTGAAGAGGGGGTGAGTGCTGTTATGTCTTCCCCATTTATTATTTGCAAATCATTTCCACTCTAAACCTATATTATGAATAAGCCTGGTTAATAATATAGCCGGGCTTTCCTTTTATTCAGGAATGCTGATTATATACATGTATTAGTGAACTTATAGTTTTTTGGTGTAAAACCGATAGTTTTATTCCTTAATCGATAGGTTTTGGACCGATTTTGCTTAGTTTATCTCATTAATTACTTGATTAGTATACTTAAAGATCAGTTTTGTTTACATAACTATATTTTTACCAGCGTTTTAACTAAAATAGTATTTTTTTGATTAATTTATGATTTAAATCATAAATTCAGCCGCTTATTTATAAGGAGCTAAACTTTATGAAACGTTATTTTCCGTTTGCTATAATTGTATTTATTTTAATCCTAACTTTCATTTTTCCCTCTGTTGACTTCAAGAAATCAGGTAATCCTAACTTTAATACTGGTGACATAGCCTGGATGTTAATGTCAACGGCCCTGGTTTTGATCATGACGCCCGGTCTTGCGTTTTTTTATGGCGGAATGGTTAATAAAAAGAACGTGATCTCCACTATGCTGCAAAGCATCGTTTGCATGGTTATTATAACCGTAATGTGGGGTATATTTGGTTTTAGCCTTGCTTTTGGCGATAGTATCCACGGACTTATCGGCAATCCCTCCACCTATTTCATGATGAAGGGTATGTTAGGTAACGCAACCTGGAAGCTAGCCCCAACCATACCCTTGCTGCTTTTTGCCATGTACCAGCTTAAGTTTGCCATTATTACACCAGCGCTGATTACCGGAGCTTTTGCAGAGCGGATACGGTTTAATTCGTACATTATATTTTTGTGCCTGTTTACCATTTTTATTTTTTCGCCTTTAGCACATATCACCTGGCATCCTGATGGCATACTTAACAAATTGGGCGTACTTGATTTTGCAGGGGGGACAGTTGTACACATGTCTGCCGGCTGGGCCGCTTTAGCTTCCGCTTTATATTTGAAACGCCGGCATGAAGCTAACCATTCACCTGCCCGCATAACTTATGTAATGATTGGTACGGGTTTATTATGGTTCGGGTGGTTTGGCTTCAACGCTGGATCGGCATTTGGTGCAAACCAATTAGCAGTTATTGCACTTGCAACAAGTACAACAGCGTCAGCAGCAGCCGGTTTAACCTGGATATTTTTTGACATGTTGCGCGGTAAAAAGCCATCAACTATGGGTACCTGCATAGGCGCTGTAGTGGGCTTAGTGGCAATTACCCCTGCAGCCGGTTATGTCTCGGTTCCGCATTCATTGGCCATTGGGATTATATCTGCCGTAGTCAGTAACCTGGTGGTTGAATGGCGCACGCATACATCAATTGACGATACGCTGGATGTATTTCCCTGCCATGGCGTTGGCGGTATGGTGGGGATGCTGCTCACCGGCGTATTTGCCAGCCAAAAAGTAAACAGTGGTAATACAACAGGCGATGGTTTATTTTTCGGCCATACACACTTATTTTTTGTGCAGTGTATTGCATTGGTAGGGGTTTCTATTTATGCGTTTTTTGGTTCATTACTTTTGTTGAAAATTACTGATATGATCTCTCCTCTGCGCGTTTCTGCGGAGGATGAAATTATTGGACTTGATATCAGTCAGCACGGTGAAAAGTTGTAGGGAGTCCGGAAATAGGTAATGTCATTCATATAGATTTACGAAGTTTCCAAAACTTCGTAAATCTTGAAGCTTAACAAACTTTACTTTTTTAAACTTTTTATATAAGCAATAGTTACCGGTATTTGTGCAGCATGGTCCGGGCTTTCATCCTCAATGAAATAATGCTGAATACCGATCTTTTTGGCCATCATTAATACTTCAGGAACATTTATTTGGCCTGTGCCAAGCGCCACATCGTTTTTAGTATCAGTTCCGCCTGTAAGGTCGTTTCCTACTCCCTTCCTGATGTCTTTCAAGTGCATCAGCTTCCAGCGGTCTGGATATTTATCCAGCAGGGCGGCAGGATCAGCACCGCCATGAAAGGCCCAAAGCATATCCATTTCGAACGAAACATATTTTGGTTCGGTATTCTGTACAATGTAATCGAATAGCGTTCCATCCAGATAAGGGCCAAATTCATATCCATGATTGTGATAGCACAGGGTGATACCACTTTCTTTTAGTATTTTACCTTCGCGGTTAAAGTCGTCTACTGCTTTTTGAGCATCATCAATAGTAAAGGTTTTACCATGGGGGATCCAGGCCACCATCACATATTTCGCGCCGAGCGTTTTTGCCAGTTTTATCACATCTTGAGGGCTTTTAGAGATCAGGTTGTAATCCACACCAATTGAAGGCATGGTGATATGACGTTCATCGAGCAGCTTTTTAAATTCTTCGGGGCTTATGTTTTTGGGATTGGGGCCTTCCATTTCTGTAATACCCAATGCTTTAACACTATCTAAAACCTTGGCTACCCCATTGGGGAAACTATTGCGGTAAGTAAAAGACTGCACGCCTATAGCATTGGTAAATACGGGTTTACTATGTTGTGCAAAACCATGGCTTTGCCAAACGCTAAGAAATAAGCACAGGATAAATGATTTTTTCATTGTTACGGTTTTAGTTTATTGGGTAGATAAGTTTAACAGGAATGGTAAATTTAATGATTCGATAACTCAAAAAATCAATAACTCTGTAATTTATCTGTCTCAATTAAATATTTATATTAATTGTATCCTTTCGATTAAGCTGATAATTAAGTGGTTAGTCAATTTAAAACAGGTGATAAAAAATATCCAAACCAAATCAACTTAATTAACCAAATGCAACGCAATCAATCAATCTGTATTAATGCAATTTAATGACATTGTTAATTACAAGGTTTAACATTTATTTATACCTTTGCGAACTCATTACCAATCATGAGTGATCAGATTAAACATGAATGCGGTGTGGCATTTATCCGACTTTTAAAGCCACTTTCTTATTATCAGCAAAAATACGGCACAGCGCTGTACGGCCTTAACAAGCTTTACCTTTTAATGGAAAAACAACATAACCGGGGCCAGGATGGCGCGGGCGTTGCTACCATTAAACTGGATATTGAACCGGGCAAGCGGTACATAAGCCGGCACCGTTCAATGGCTTCAAACGCCGTGGCGGATATATTTGAATATATCCAGAAGAAGTTTGCCGATATCCAAAAGAACACGCCCGAAAAAATGAACGACGCCGAATGGCTGAAGGAGAATGTGAGTTTTGCCGGCGAAGTTTTATTGGGGCACCTGCGTTACGGCACCCATGGTAAAAACAGCATAGAAAACTGCCACCCTTTTTTACGGCAAAACAACTGGATGACGCGTAACCTGGTTATTGCCGGTAACTTTAACATGACTAATGTTGATGAACTGTTGCAACAGCTATATGACCTGGGACAGCATCCTAAAGAGAAAGCAGATACGGTGACCGTTTTGGAAAAAATGGGACATTTTATTGATACTGAAAACCAGGGTTTGTTTGATCAGTATAAAAGAGAAGGCCTGGATGATAACATTGAGATCAGTAAGCTGATTGCAAACGATATGGATGTTGCAAAAATACTCCGCAAGTCTGCAAAAAACTGGGATGGTGGTTATACCATTGCCGGGATACTTGGTCATGGTGATGCTTTTGTTATGCGCGATCCTGTAGGCATACGCCCTGCTTTTTATTATTATAATGATGAAATAGTAGTAGCAGCTTCCGAACGCCCTGCTATACAAACTGCATTTAATATTCCTATTGAAGATATTAAAGAGATAAAGCCGGGACATGCCCTCATTGTAAAAAAGAATGGCCGTATAAGCGAGGATATGTTTAGCGAACCGCAGGAAAAAAAGGCTTGCTCGTTCGAGCGGATCTATTTTTCGCGTGGAAGTGACGCTTCAATTTATCGTGAACGCAAACAATTAGGCCGGTTGCTTTGCGCCCAGATACTGGAAACAGTTAATAATGATGTAAAAAATACGGTATTCTCTTATATCCCTAATACAGCCGAAGTTGCTTTTTACGGCATGGTTGAGGGAATACATAAGTATATTAAAAAATATCAGCGCGACAGGCTGCTGAACCGGGAAGACAAGATTAGTGAGGAAGAACTGACCGAGGTGCTTTGTATGGCCCCACGCGTTGAAAAAATTGCCATAAAAGATGTTAAGCTGCGCACCTTTATAACCCAGGATGCAGACCGGAGCGAAATGGTGGCCCACGTTTACGATACCACTTATGGGTTGATAAAAAAAGGCACTGATACTTTAGTGGTTTTGGACGATTCCATCGTACGCGGAACAACGCTTAAGCAAAGTATCCTTAAAATACTTGATCGCCTTGGCCCTAAAAAAGTTGTTGTGGTTTCTTCGGCGCCGCAAATCCGGTATCCGGATTGTTATGGTATTGATATGTCGCGTATGGGCGAGTTTGTTGCTTTTGAAGCAGCTATCAGCTTGCTGAAAGAAAAGAACATGGATGATGTTATTCTTAAGGTTTATCAGCTATGTAAAGACAGTGCTGTATTGCCTAAGGAAAATGTTACCAACTACGTTAAAGCAATTTATGAGCCTTTTACTGACCAGGAAATATCCGACCGTATTGGAAAGATCATCACTCCAAAAGAAATAAAATGCGAAGTAAAAGTGCTTTATCAAACACTTGATAACCTGCATAAGGCCTGCCCAGACCACGCAGGCGACTGGTATTTTTCTGGTAATTATCCTACTCCGGGCGGAAACAAAGTAGTTAACCGTGCTTTTGTAAACTGGATGGAAGGAAAGAACCAAAGAGGATATATGTAATTGAAAAGGTGAAAGGTGAAAGGTGAAAGGTGAAAGGTGAAAGGTGAAAGGTGAAAGGTGAAAGGTGAAAGGTCGCGGGAGATTTTAGCTCCGGTTGCGGGTGCTTGCCCGGGTGCCATACGTTATATGCTGATTTTGAATATTACCTTTTGACTTCTCTTAAGCCCCCGGTGGCGAGAAAATGATATGTGTTACCAGCTTATCCACTAAAACCAGCGAAGCTATTATTAACGCGATACCGGCAACTTCATTAAGTCGGTGAATAAACTTAACGGATATCTTATCGCGGAGCTTATCAGCATAAAATGCCTTGGTTGTATCAAGCCCAAACTGAACAATAAGGATGGTTAAAAACATGATCCCTATTTTGAGCGATCTGTTAGGCACCCCCTCATGATAAACAGTACTGGCAGCACCAATAACTATCGTCCAATGAAAAAGGATGGTGGGATTAAAAATACACATCAAAAATCCCTTTAAAAAGTAACCCGCCCGGTGTAACCTGGTAGGGACAGGCAACGTTGTAGTTTTATAGCTTGTTTGGGCTTTTTTAAATATGTAGTAAATTCCAATTACAAATAATATGACACTGCCAACAACACCTGCATATATTTTATCATGCGGCGTTACATCAAAATATTGTGAGCCAAATAATATAGCACCCACAAATACCATATCGCTGCAAACAACGCCCAAGGCTAAGGCTACGCCTGCCTGAAAGCCTTTTTCGAGGCTGGTTTTTATCAATGCAAAAAAAACGGGGCCTGTTAAAAAGGTAAGCACTAATCCAAATCCAATACCAGAAATTATAGCTTCTATCATTAATCCAGGCTTATTTGCACCTCAAAATAAAAACGGCAGCACGAATATGCAATTTTATATGGTAAACAACCAAACTTAAAATTGTGATTAAATAATTTAAAATAATAGCAGAATTACAAAAATTAGTTATGTTTAGTGTTTTAAAATACCTTTTGTATAACCTGATTAACAATGGAACAAAAAAAATCGAAAAGCTACGGCTCTGCCTTGTACACAATTATTACCGTTTTTTTCTTCTGGGGCTTTTTAGCTGCCTCTAATGGCATTTTTATACCTTTCTGTAAAGCACACTTTAATTTAACCCAGTTTGAATCGCAATTGATCGATTTTACTTTTTACGGAGGTTACTTTATAGGATCCTTGATATTGTATTTTGCTTCATCTGCTTCAAAGGTTGATATTCTGAATAAGATTGGTTACAAAAATGGTATCGTTTTTGGTTTAGTGTTATCAGCAGCCGGCGCGCTGTTAATGATCCCAGCCGTAAATTCCGGCTCTTTTGGTTTTATCCTCAGTTCATTTTTTGTAATTGCATTAGGCTTTTCTTTACAGCAAACTGCTGCTAATCCGTTTGTGGTGGTTTTAGGGCCGCCGGAAAGCGGATCAAGCCGGTTAAACTTTGCAGGTAGTATCAATAATATTGGTGCCTTGTTAGGCCCCATAGTAGTGAGTATCGTGTTATTTGGTTCGGCAAGGGCAAAAATAGCCGCTTCAGCAGTACAAATATCATCCATTAATAATCTGTATTATATCTTGGCCGGCTTATTCCTGGCTGTTGCTTTATTCTTTTGGGTATCCAACCTTCCAAAAGTTACCAGCGATGAAAAGATCGAGTCAAGTAAAAAGGCTAATACACCACTTTTGGTGATTTTTGTGGCGTTTTTAATGATACTGGCAGCTAATCCGTTAAGTAATGCAACTTCAATTCCAAGTCAGTATTTTGTTTACGCATCACTTGCTATCATTTTAACTTCTCTTATAAGCACCATATTTGCAGCTCAAAAGAATAAAGAGGGATGGGGCGCAATGCAGTATCCACAGTTAATATTAGGTATGATAGCCATTTTTACTTACGTAGGTACCGAAGTTACCATTCAAAGTAACATGGGCTCATTATTAAAAACTCCCGAATTTGGATCATTTAAAGAATCTGAGATCGCGCCTTATATATCGCTTTACTGGGGTAGTTTAATGATAGGCCGTTTTGCGGGCTCAATAGGCGCTTTCAACTTATCTAAAGCTACAAAGAACATCCTGTACATAATAATTCCGTTTATTGCATTCGGACTGGTACTTCTTGCAAATGCACTAACCGGGGTTGATGTAAGCAACCTGTATGTTTATGCGGTATGTGTGGCAGTGCTGGTAGTGGCTTTCTTTATCGGTCAGCAAAAACCTACCCGTACGGTATCAGTATTAGGGATATTGGGAGTTATTTTTATGCTTACCGGTTTATTTACAACAGGCAGGGTGGCAACGTTCTCATTCATCAGCGGTGGTTTATGCTGCTCAATTATGTGGCCATCTATATTTGCATTATCAATTACCGGCTTGGGTAAATACACAAGTCAGGGTTCTGCATTTTTAATTATGATGATTTTAGGAGGCTCTATTATTCCGCCATTGCAGGGTAAAATTGCAGATGGCAGTAATAATTTAATTGCCGGTATGAGTGGTATTCATTTCTCCTATATAGTTCCGGTAGTGGGCTTTGCTTACCTGGCTTATTTTGCCTGGAAAGTGGGCAGGGAACTGCTTAAACAAGGTATTGACCTTGACCATGTTGCCGCTTCAGGAGGGCATTGATTTAGAGAGATTAGAGGCCAGTGTTTGGAGAACAGTTCCTAATCCTGCTGACCTCTGATCTCTAACCTCTAATTTCTAACACAATGACTAAATTAAGTTTCGATCATATTTTTATGAACCTGGCAACCGACCTGGCCAAACGCTCACATTGCGTTAAGGCCCAGGTCGGCGCCGTTTTAACAAAAGAAACCCGTATTATTTCTATAGGCTATAACGGCCCTCCGGCCGGGACGCACAACTGTGATGAAGAGTGGCCTGCTACCGGCTGCCCGAGAGATTCAAAAGGAAGCTGTTCGCTGGCATTGCATGCCGAAGAAAATGCCATATTATATGCGGTAAAAAACGGTGCTAATCTGGAAGGTGCTACCTTATACACCACTTTATCGCCGTGTTTGCCTTGTGCCCGCCTCATCTTTTCGGCAGGCGTAAAGAAGGTGTTTTTTGATAAGTCTTACGCTGCATACAAAGGAATCGGCAGTGATGAAGGCGTTGACTTTTTAAACCGGTTTGGAGTAACTGCGGTGAAGTTTGAGGTTGAGTGATCAGCGTTGTTGTCTGAACCGGAATCCTTTAGATTTTCGGGATATTTCGGATTAAACAATAAAAAAACAATTCGTAAATCGTAATTCTGAATTCGTAATTATAAATAAGGTTCCACCTTGCTTAAAGCAAATAATAGCTGTTCATCCTGGTTAAGGTCTGTGTTATCCAAGATTATTGCGTCTTCGGCCCGCCTGAGGGGGCTTTCTGACCGTGTAGTGTCCTGGTAATCCCGGTGGGCAAGGTGTTCAAAAACTTCTTCCAATGTAATGTCCGGGTTTTTAGGATGAAGCTCTTTGAAACGTCGTTCTGCGCGTATTTTTGGATCGGCGGTCATAAAGATCTTAACAGTAGCATCTGGAAAAACTGCCGTTCCAATGTCGCGGCCATCCATTACAATGCTTTTTGAGCGCCCCATTCGTTGTTGCTGCTTTACCATTTCCTTACGCACCTCTTTAATTGCAGATACGGCGCTAACGCTTTCAGAAACCGGCATCAGCCTTATCTCGTTCGACACTTCTTCATTATTTAAGGTGATATGTGTTTCGTAGTCGCGCGAGTGGAAATTTAAATGGATGTTTTTAAGTGCTTCCATTATCTGCTCATGGTTTTGCAGATCAACATTATTGCGTAAGAAATATAAAGCCACAGCTCTGTACATTGCGCCGCTATCAACATAAATAAAATGAAGCTTTTTGGCTAATGCTTTAGCTAAAGTGCTTTTACCGCATGAAGAATAGCCATCAATGGCAACAATTATCTGGTCACTCATGGGCGACTAAGGTAAGAAAAAGTTGGCAGTGGTTAGTTGGCAGTAAACAGTTTTAACAGTCAATTACGAATTGAAACTGGAAACTGACCGCTGCAAACCGCCAACTAATAAGTATTTTTAGCCATGAATTTTAATAAAGCCGACCTCCAAAAGGAAACATCTTACAAAACGT
>JAQBOU010000059.1 GCA_028287865.1 Mucilaginibacter sp.
ACGTACAGCCTGCTGCTCCCAATTATGCCACGAATGGTGGAAATATAACGAAGCGCCGTGGTCAATAAGCCATAATTCTTTATGCCAGGTAAGCATGTTGGTGTTGCGGGGGGTACGGTCAACATTGGTTAGCAAACAGTCCAGCCAAACAATTTGCGAAGCAAGTTTTGCATCGGGTGTTGTTATTAAGGGATCAAAGGTTATTGCGCCGGAAAGATAATGCAGTGCAAGATTAAGCCCTACACTCGCTTTCAGCAAATCCTGTATTTCTTCATCAGGTTCGGTGCGGCCAAATGCTTCATCCAGTTTGGCAAAAACAATTTCGGGCACCTTAAAACCCAATGCTCTGGCAATTTCGCCTCCAATCAGCTCGGCAATAAGGGCTTTGGCACCCTGCCCGGCGCCACGGAACTTTAATACATATAAAAAGCCATCATCAGCCTCGGCAATAGCAGGCAAGGATCCGCCCTCACGCAGTGGTGTCACATACCTGGTAACGTTTACTGTGCGCAACGGCGCCTGGTTAAAATCCATTGATGAAAATTTCAACGTGTTTTTTAAATAAATATTCGCAAATTTACAGCAATAATAAAAACAACTGTTACTTATTAAAATTAATTCTATTGCGCCTAAACACTTATTAAATCTTTAAATCAATATTTTTTTATAAAAGCAGATATTAACAGATAATATCGTAACCATTATTGTTATATTTCGTTAAATAGATATTATTTAAAAAGCTAATTTTTGTTTCCATGTAGCAATGTGTTTAATTAAAAGGTAATTTATTGACAAAATTCTACGTAATCTATTAATGAAGGGTGTATTTTTGTGTTTGCTGTCTGCATTATTTGTTGGGCTATATAATAATTTGTATGCACAGGTATTGCCTTCAGCTATCGGTGGTAAAATTTTAACAGAATCCCGGTTGCCTGCTGAAGCATCTACTGTCGTTTTATTGAAATACCAGGACTCATCAATTGTGAACTCTGAAATAACAGGGAAAAGCGGACTAATTAAATTTACTGGCCTGGAGCCTGGCAGCTACCTTTTATTTATAGGAAAAATAGGATTTATTAAAACGTACCGGGGTCCCTTTCAGCTATTGGGCGGCCAAACGCTCGTTATTGATGACATTTTATTAAAACCCGATACCAAGCAATTAAAAGAGGTATCGATAATAAGCACCCGACCTGAAGTTGAGGTAAAACCCGGTAAAATTATCTTAAATATTCCAAACAGCCTGATTGCAACGGGTAGTTCGGTATATGATATATTAAGAGAATCTCCTGGGGTACGTATCGATAACAATAACAATATCAATATTATAGGAAGGCAAGATGCTTTAATAACTATTGATGGTAAACCAACCAATTTATCAGGAGATGACCTGATGAGTATTTTAAAAAGTATGCAATCCAATACCATTGACCGCATTGAGTTAATTACCAGCGGCTCAACCAGGGATGATGCATCTGCCGGCGGCATCGTAAATATAGTTTTAAACAAGGGGAATAACATAGGCGCAAATGCTACGATAACCGGAACAGCGGGCTATGGCAAATACTATAAGGGTGCTGCGGGCGTAGTTTTTAATGACCGTACCGACAAGTTTAATATTTTTGGCAGTTACAATAATTCAAACAATAAATCATTTCATGATTTTACTACCGATAGGCTTATTAACTATAATCAATTATTAAGTGACTACCATGTAGATTATAATGCAATACAGTTAAACCATAATAACAACTTTAGCCTGGGTACTGATTATTTTATCTCACCCAATCAAACCATTGGTTTTTTGGTAAGCGGTTCAATAATAGATGATAGTTTTACAAAAAATAATAATTTGAAGATATTTAACCAGTCGGTACCGGACTCAACCATTATTGCAAATTCTGATGTTAAAAGGCACATTACCAGGTTTAATTATAACCTTAATTATAAAGGCAAACTTGATAAAGCCGGAAAAACCCTCACCGCCAATTTCAACTATAACACGGTTAACCGCACATCAGCTGAATATATAGTAAATGATTTTTTTAATCCGGATGGCACTACTTATCGCGCCCCTTTGTTGTTACAAAACCTGTCTCCGTCAAACATCCATATCTGGATAGCCAAAGTTGATTTTACCGACCCTCTTACAAAAACATCCTCACTGGATGCAGGATTTAAATACAGCAACGTGATAAGTAATAACGATCTTGTTTTCGGGCCTTTGGTAAATGGAGCATATACAAGTGACCCCGCATTTAGCAACCATTTTATTTATACTGAAAATGTAAATGCTGCCTATGTAAATTATACAAATAAGTATAATAAATTTAATTTTGACATAGGTTTACGTGCAGAGCAAACGGCCGCGACAGGTAATTCAATGACTTTAAATCACGTTGTTAGCAGTAACTACACAGATTTGTTCCCGCATATACTTTTTACTTATAAAAAGGATGATAAAAATGAATTTAGCTTGAGTTATAACCGCGGAATAACCCGGCCCGTGTATGACAAATTAAACCCGTTTTTATATTATACTGATCTTTATGATTACGCAGCCGGTAATCCTTATTTAAAGCCCGAATATTCGAATACAGTCGAAATTTCTTATAATTACAATAAAGAGTTTATAACTACTTTGTATTCAAATATTGTTACTGATGCAGCTAGTTTTAATTTTGTTGAACAGAACGATACTTCCAAAGTAAATATTAATACTAACATAAATTTCGGTAAAATATATAATTACGGTATCAGGTTTTTTGCCCCCGTAACATTCGCAAACTGGTGGAATGCTAATTTTAACGTCGACGCTGCCTATCAACGGTATATTGCTTATCCGGCTAACGGTAACCTTAATAAGGGCACGCAAGATGTAGTATTAACAAGCACACAACATTTTATTATCAGTAAAACACTGTCGGCAGAGATTTATGGCAAATATGAGACGCCCAGCTTTTACGGAATTAATCAGTTTAAATCGTACTATAACGTAGATGCAAGTATTGGAAAAACATTGTTTGATAAAAGAGGAAACATCAGGCTAAGTGTTACCGATATTTTTAATACGCTGCGTGACCGGAGCCGCATTAATTATGAAAACCTGGATATGTCAATAATTGATAAAAGGGAAAGCCAGGTTGCCAGGCTTACATTTACATATCGCTTCGGAAAAACTACTTTAAAGGCTATTGCGCCGCATCACCCGGGAAACGAAGAGGAACAGAAAAGAACATTAGCGTCTAATTAATGTTCTTTTATTGATGAGCTAGTCTTACCTAATCCTATTGCTTATATCAAATTCAGCTTATTGAATTACCTGCGTGCTTTATCCCGCATGTCCGTTTAATAAACTCATAAAAATAACAAACAGTACCAATAAGCTGATTCCAACATACATATAGTCTTTTTCGAGCACAAATCCGATTGCAGAAAATATTACCCTTAAAATAGGCGTAGCAATCAGGAGGATAATGCCTGTTTGGATAATAGCCTGTCCCTTCAAATCAAAAAAACCGTTAATCAGGCTTTCCGGATGCTGAACAAAATCCGGTATTCCTTTAAATACTCTATAATCTTCAATGGTGTGCCCATGCCTGTATAAATAAAATACTCCCCCGATAAAAACAATGCTGACTGAGGTGATTATACCAATCCGCAACACCAGGCCAATGAGTGTTTGTATGTTTGTATCTTTAAATTTGCCCATCTGTTTTTCTATGTCCCGGCTGATTAAGTGGTTAGCGAATTCAGTTTAAAGTATTAAAACCTAATCAACTCAATCAACCAATAAATTATATTTTTCCCGTAACTCCATTATAAATCATTTGCCCGGCTAAAAATGTCACCACGATGGCAAAAACCCAACGTAACCATCCCGAAGAGGAAGTATGCACCAATATTTTTGATCCGGTAAACGCCCCAAATAAAACACCAATTACCACAGGCATAGCTAAACCCGGGCTTATATAGCCCCGCTGCAGGTATACTACCGCACTTGCCGATGCGGTAACACCAATCATGAAATTGCTGGTTGTAGTTGATACCTTAAAAGGGATCCGCATGATAGTATCCATGGCAATTACTTTTAAAGCACCCGAGCCGATGCCGAGTAAACCCGATATAACGCCGGCAAAAAGCATCATAAAAAAACCTCCGCCAACTTTATTTACACCATATTCAACGGTTCCGTTTGCTGTGGGGTAGCTGCTGTTAAGCTTCAGTTTTTGAGCCAGGTAGCTTTTATGTGTTACAATTTGTTCGGCTTTTTTTCGCAGCGATAATATGGCCGAAAAAATTAAGATCACCCCAAATAATATAGCGATGTAGTGAGTGGGGATATAAGCTGCCAGTATGGCGCCGCACATTGCCCCCGCAGTTGTTGCAATTTCTAAAAACATGCCAAGACGCATATTGGTTATGCCTTCTTTAACATAAGCCGCAGCTGAACCCGATGATGTTGCTATAACCGAAACCAAGGAGGCCCCGATGGCATAATGAATATCTACATTGAGCAGCAAGGTTAACAGCGGTATAATGACAACCCCTCCGCCTAAACCGGTTAACGACCCTAATAAACCTGCAAAATATGAACCGAATAGTATAATTAGCGTAAATACAATTACCGACATACCCCCACAAAATGTTAATGCGCCAAAAATAGTGATAACTTTTTTTAAGAATATACTTTAATGTTTATCTATAGATTTAGTTGGGTATTTCAAAGACAATTAAGCTTTAAAACAAGTAACATAAAATATAGCCGATATTTTAAATACGGGTTTGATCCATGCTATATAACCTTTCTCAATTTGTACATTTGTCCAAGTTAATATGAGTTACCCAAGTTTACAAGCCTGCATTACCGATCTTGAAAAGCACGGACAT
>JAQBOU010000132.1 GCA_028287865.1 Mucilaginibacter sp.
TCTGTCGGAGAATAATACCGAAATTGATTTAAGATTATAGAAGCTTCATTCTGCATTTTAGAATATACCGAAACCATTGACGATACTGTATCGGTAAAACACTATCATGACTTAGGAAGAATTGTAATTACCAAACACCTCCGCTATAAAGCCAATTGGAAACTGGTAAGTTGCATTTAAATTGACGCGGTAAGCAAATGCACGCTGTAGAAATCAAAAGAATTACAACAAATTGCTTATTTATTATAATTATTACTTTACAATAATTATCTCACTGGTAAAATACCGTTAAAACACCCTTGATTTTATCATATTTACTTGTGTACTATTGTAAACCTATTCACCAACACAGATAACAAGAAATATTAAATACAATTTAATTCACATTCATTTAATCTTATTTACTTAATAAGCCAGTGATCCTTTATCTTTTATAAAGAAAAGGAGCGCAGAAAAGCGTGTGAGCGCCGATGCTTTTCCCATAATAAATTAAAATATGAACAACCCCAGTGAAAAAAACGATTCTGTTTATGATTATGTAATTATTGGAGCCGGAGCTTCCGGGCCTATTATCGCAAACAGCCTGGCTACTGCCGGGTTTACGGTCCTGCTACTCGAAGCAGGCTTGGAAATCAATGCCAAAGATCAGGACGTATGGGATCCGCAACGCTGGTTCAAAGTACAAGCCGATACTACAATTGAATGGGGACATCAGAGCACCCCTCAAAAAAACCTGAGGAACCGGAAATTAAGTATGCAGCAGTCCAAGGGTCTCGGCGGCTGTACAATCCATAACGCCATGGTATATGTAAGGGGCGGGCAAACCACTTACGATCACTGGGCGAATTGCCTGGGCTGTACCGGATGGGATTACAACAGCCTTGAACCGCTTTTTAAAGATCTTGAAGAGCGGATCGGCATAATCAGGGGTGAGACGGACCCGCTTGTTCAAAGCTTTTTTGATGCATCCAAAAACCAGGGTCTTCCCTATAACGAAAACTACAACCAGGATGGAACGGAATATGGTTATGTGCCCTTTCAGTTTGCTATTGAAAAGAAAGCTGATGGCTTACGGCGGACCACCAGCTATGAAAAATACATTGGCCCGCAACCGGATATGAGCGGACTAACTGTTGAGCAGGGTGCATTTGTGCACCGGATATTATTTAAAGAAACAGACAACCTCGAAATAACAGCGCAAGGGGTGCTTTATCAAAATAGCGACGGCGATTTTAAAACTGTTTATGTAAACCACGAAGTGATCCTGAGTGCGGGCACTATTGCGAGTCCGAAAATCCTGCTCCAATCCGGCATAGGCCCCAAAGCGGAGCTGGAGGCCCTTGGCATAACTGTCATCATAGACCTGCCTGCTGTAGGTAAAAATTTTTATGACGACTTAGGCATACCCACCGTGTTTACCCAAAAGCAGGCACTACCTGCTCAGCCCTATGGATTTTTAACTTCCGGAGTTTTTGCATCAGACCAGCCGGGTTTCGAACCCGCGCACCCAAAGTATGCGCAGGTCAATTTAGAAATGCAGGTTTGCAGCAGCGATCTTCCGGGTGCCCCACAGATAGAAATTCCGCTTCCTCAAGCCGGCATAGCAGCTATGCAAGGTAAAAGCACACTTGCAGCAGACGATCTTTCCAACCCGCCTATCAAAATTCCTTATTACTCTGTTGGCATGGCGGCTATGCACCTGAAAAGCAGGGGCTCAATCACACTTGCTTCCTCCGATCCATGTGTTAAACCGGTGGTTGACCCAAACTATTTAAGTGACCCTGCTGATATGGAACAATGCAAATATGCCCTTAAACTGGCACTTAAAATTTCATGGGATAATGCTTTGAATGACTGGCGGGGTTTGCCGTTACTTCCGATGGTTTGGCCATCCACCACAAAGCCGGGTGAATGGGAATGGCTGGGCCTTGAACAATCTTTCGACCAATATCTTGAAGACTATATCAGTACCTTTGCGATTTCCATCCAACACTATATCGGCTCTTGTTCCATGGGTAATGATCCCTTGACATCCGTGGTAGATTCAGAACTGAAGGTACATGGCATTTTGGGCCTCCGGGTGATCGATGCTTCAGTAGCGCCTACGCCGGTAACGGGAAATACAGCGGGCGTGTCTTATGTTATCGGGGCTAAAGGCGCACAACTACTTGCACGAAGCAAAAAGGAAACAAAATGAACGCTTTAAACAGGAATTATTTTCCGGCGCGACTTTACACCTAAAAGCCTTTTGGAGAGAAGAGACGTAACCTGAACAACGACAATTACAAATACCTATTATTTAAATAAAATAGAAGAAAAAAAGCTACTGAAAGTAGCTTTTTAATAAGTGCTCCCGACGAGATTCGAACTCATATCGATGGTACCGGAAACCATAATTCTATCCATTGAACTACGGGAGCATTATAGCTGCAAATATAACTTATTTCGCTGTTCAGGAAAGTTCAATTATAAATATCCCTGTTTTTTTAAATAAGCTACCCAAACCGCAAAGCCCTGTGGTTTAATGTGCAGTCCCTCATAGCTGTACTCTGGTATTAGCCGCTGATCTTTACCAACAAACAGCGGGAAAATATCAATAAAAGTATAATTCCCGATTTTCGCATTGTCTTTATACAATTTGTTTAGCGCTAGCACATGCTCTTCTTTATCATAATGCTGCGGGAAGCGCGGCATCGTAGGATTAACCGGCAAAACGCTTTCAACATAAATTTTTGTTTGCGGGGAAGCAGCGTGCACCCGGTTTACAATTTTTAGCATGTTATCAGCAATCACAGCATCCGGAATGTCTTTGCCAATATCATTTATTCCACAAAGGATAAACAGTTTTGATGGCTGCCGGTCGGTAATATCTTTTAATCGTTTCAAAATACCGTAGGTGATGTCACCGCCTATACCACGGTTGATCACGGTTGAGTCGTTAAGGAGTTTTTTCCAATCGCCCATTTCGGTTATACTGTTCCCCAAAAAAATGATCCGGCCGATTGTAATCGGCTCTTTTTGAAATACCGCTAACCTTTGGGTCGTATGGTCAGGAATGAAAGGTATGGTATCAAAAAGATTTTGATTGGTTAACGGTTTTTGTCCCTGCACCGCAAAAGGAAGAAGCATTATGAAATACAGCAAACTTTTCATGGGATGTTTTCTACTTAATGTTAATTAATTGGATAAAAATAAGATTATCAATTGACGAATTTACAACGATCTGCCGATTGTACAAACTGTCTCAAACATTTGTGAGCCCGTATTGCTTTAAAATCTTGCTATCCGCCACCACCGTATCATCCCGGCAAACTCTAGCTACTTCTCAAAACTGGTAAGATTACAGTCCAATTTGCGATCCCAATTACCGGTTTTGGCTGCTGCTTCATAGGTCGATCTCAAAAATTTCAGCAAGGTGCCTTCCGGATCTTGAGCTTGCTGCACGGCCTCGTAATTCAATATAAACTCACCCAATTCAATATTGTAAAAAGCTTGTTCGGGCGCAACAGGCTGTGTGTTATAACCCGGTTGGGAGGGATAACAGTAAGAATAAAATGCCGGAAAAGGATAAATGTCACTGCCCGGCCAAAAGCCCGCGCTGGATACTTCATGGGAGTAAGCCTCCTGCATAATCCGCCCGGGCATATTTGGCACTTTACCCTGATACAATGGCGCCGTTCTGCCCGAAAAACGGGTTACGGCTAAATCGAAGCCGCCCCAGAATAAATGCACCGGGCTGCATTTTCCAATAAACTCAGCCCTGAACCGGGTAAATACTGAATCGATCCTGACCAAAGCTTGCCAGTAAGTGTGCATTTGATGAGCATCGTAGGTTTTATGCACATTGTCTGCTGCAAAAGGAATCGCCAGTTCGAGTTCATTTGGTTTGGCATAGATCTCTGTAGCTATATTCATTTTATTAAGCAAGCTAAATAGGTCGCTATAAAAACACGCCACGGTTTTTGGTTGCAGGCTCAGGCGTTTTAAACCGCCGTCGCTTGCAGATACCACTAATTGATGTTCTATAAAGTCAAAGTCAATTTGAAAGCTGTTATTTCCATAAGGGATTCTCCCGGTGGAAAGCCCTCTGGAGGATACATAAAGCGTTACATGCCAGCCATGATTGATCCAGGGCGTATTAACCATCCGTATCTTCCCAACAATCTGTGTCCAAAGCTGTACGGTCTGTAGCGTATCTTTTAAATTATCGTAAATTAGTTTTGGCCAGTCGTCGACTGGTTTTTCCTTGATCATGACTATTATTTAAAGGCTAAGATCTCCTAGTTGTTAACGATCTTTTGTCCGAGTTCTCTGCCGGCTGCCTCGCCGTCGCTTAATTCAGTAAAAACTACTGCAGATTGGGTCATAAATTGGATTAGGGTTAAATTAAACAAAACTTATCTTGCGTATAACATTATATCAGGCGAATTGATTTGAATATTTTACTTTATAATATTAACTAAAAATATTAGCATTTTACATATTACTTTGTTATTTTTGCTTTAAAGGATAAGTGATGGCGGATAGTACAACATTGATAGAAGTGAGCGCTTTTTCGGGCCTGGCGGGCGCCTTGCTCACGCAGATCGTAACGGTAGTTAACAACTTCCTGGGCGATAAAAGAAAACTATTGGCCGATGTGGCGAATCAATGGAGAAGCAAGAAAGTTGAGATCGCAGAAAGTTTTTTCTACATAACCGGCGAGAAGATGACCTCCATAAAAAAGAACATCGGTTACTGGAAAAACTGGCACAGCGCCCGCACTGAAGCAAGTTTAGATTTCTTATACAAAGAAACGTCCAGGTTTAACGCTTATATAGAAAAGGTAAACGCCGAGAACTGGAAATTTAATCTTATTACCTTATACTTTGATATTTCTTTTACCAATGAGGAGGTAGTAGCGTCAAACGCAAGGTCACACCAGTTATACCTCTCCTACCTTGACCTTACCGCGCGTATACGCAAAGCCGAAGAGAGCGAGAAAGAAAAGCTGTACCAGCAATATGCCCTTGTGGTGTTTGACATGTGCACCCATTACGAAGAAATATACAAACGCCTTGAAGACGACATGACCACTGTTAAGACACAATTGCTTGAGGAATTTGCGGAGTTACGGTAACGCGCACATTTTCCACCATCTCACTTATTTACAAAATAATCAAACACAAACTTGTTGACATCGCTCCTATTGTTACTTAAGTAATTGGTATTTTAACTATTAATTCCGAAGCCTCTCCATCTTTGCTACAATATCTATCTTATCTCCAGCCCGGCAAGTATAACTTGTAACTATTTCATCTTTCGCAGGGTCCCCGCGGAAACCGTGCGGGGACACAAATTTAAGGTTCCCCCAATAATTTCGCCCCCTCTAAATCTCCCCTCCAAAAGGAGTCCTACGGACCGGCAGGGGAGACATTAACTTCGTTCTTTTTTAAAAGCCCTCCTGTCCGGTCCGTAGGACTCCTTTGGAGGGAGGGTTGGGTGGGGCTAAAATACATTTGGAAAGAAATTCAAATACTGTTTCCTTAACTTAATAGCATTGCGGAGACCCTATGAGGACACAAAATAAATTTAGTTGCTTATCCCTGAAATGTATAAGGGATCAGTTGAAACGTATAAATCAGGTATCGCCCGTAACCAGACCTTTGCTTTAGAAATTAAAAATATAAAGCAATGAAAAAGACAGTATTAATCACAGGTGCGTCGTCCGGGTTTGGAAAAGTGGCCGCTAAACTATTTCATACAAAAGACTGGAACGTGATCGCCACTATGCGTTCGCCCGAAAAAGAAGCAGAACTATCTGCGCTTAGCAATGTTTTTATAAGCAAATTGGATGTAACCGATAAGTTAAGCATACAAAATGCGGTGGCAGCCGGCATCGAAAACTTTGGTAAAATTGATGTATTGGTGAACAACGCAGGCTATGGTGCGTTGGGTGCGTTGGAAGCCGCTACCGAAGAACAGGTTAAACAACAGTTCGACGTTAATTTATTTGGGTTGATAGCAGTAACAAAAGCGGTATTGCCAGGCATGCGGCAACAAAAATCAGGCACTATCATCAACGTTTCTTCGGTAGGTGGAAGAGTTACCTTCCCATTTTCGTCGCTTTATCATGCAACTAAATTCGCGGTGGAGGGTTTGACAGAATCTATGCAGTACGAATTAAATCCGCTTGGCATCCGCTTAAAAATAATTGAACCAGGGGGCTATAAGACTGAGTTTGCCGGACGTTCGATGGCCCTTTTCGGCGTTGATGGTTTGGATGATTATCAACCCGCATTTGATAAATTCATCGCCATGTTAGATCAGTGGCCTATGTCTGAAAATATTGCCGAAGTGGCCAATGCCATTTATGAAGCAGCAACCGACGGTAGTGAAAAATTGCGTTACCCCGCAGGTCACGACGCCGTGCAACTGATAGAGACCAGGCAGCAAATGGATGATGTGGACTTTAAAAAAATGATGACTGTGCAAACAGGCATTTAAAAAATCTGGCTGCCCAAATCCGGGCAGCCATTTTTTTTATGGTAACTTTATAACAAAGTAAAAACATGTCGGATAAATACATTGATCTTCAATCCATCAGCGATCTGCACAAGCTGGTAAAATACGCGCCTCCCAAACACCCCCTGGTAAGCGTAATAGACCATACCGACTTTTATGAAAAGCGCCCTAAGGAGGATGCTTTTTACCGTTTTGGCTTTTATACCATTTCCTGCAAAAAATTTGAGGGCCTGTTAAAATATGGCAAAGGATATTACGATTTCAGTGAAGGCTCCTTATTATTCACCGCACCCGGACAAGTGATAGCGCCGGGCCCCGATGTTACAGTTGATGAAGGTTGGGCGCTGTTCATTCATCCCGATCTGATCCATGGCACCGATTTGGGTAAAAAGATACACCAGTATTCTTTTTTTAATTATGAGGCCAACGAAGCCCTGCATATTTCGGAAGAGGAGAAACTGATTATTAAAGATTGTGTGGTAAAGATTGAAAGGGAGTATTCGCAAAATATAGACAAGCACTCGCAAGGCCTCATCGTCAGCAATATCGAACTCTTGCTGAATTACTGCAGTCGTTTTTACGACCGGCAGTTTTACACCAGGGCAAAAGTTAACTCGGATGTGGTGCAACAGTTTGAAAAATTGTTAAAAGATTACTTTTCGCAAAACACCCTGATTGAAACAGGCCTGCCAAATGTTAAATATTTTGCTTCCAGGCTCAACCTATCGCCTAATTATCTGTCTGACCTTTTAAACAAATTTACGGGCAAAACCACGCAGGAACATATCCACCTTGAACTAATAGATAAAGCTAAATCGTTGTTGTGGGGTACCAATGATTCTATCAGCGAGATAGCGTATGGGCTTGGGTTTGAACACCCTTCACACTTTACAAAGATATTCAAATCAAAGACAGGAAAATCGCCAAGCGGGTACAGACATTTGAATTAATCCCCAATTAATAAAAGAATTCCATCTGAGCAGGTTACTGACAGTTTATAAAGAGCCGGCTCAATTTTTGGGTGAGCCTAATAAGAACAGCCCTTTCCAGGGACAGGGCTGTTCATGCTAATCGAAACTACTTTGTCGGTTTAAGTTCGGTAAAATTGATATCAGGCTGCAGTACTTTGTGATCCTTTTCAGTAACTATAGCTTTAGGAACACTGAAAACAGCTGTCTGCTTTATGTCACGTGATGAAGCAGCGGATTTAATCACGTACTGACCGGCATCAGTGATCCATTCAGAACTGTCTGTATGATAAGAAGCCAGGTCAGCCGCACGGATAGTGAAGGTCAACACCTGTGATTCACCCGGCTGCAGTAAGCGTGTTTTAGCGAAGGCTTTAAGTTCCTGGGCCGGCTTATCAATACTTTTTGCAGGAGCACTTATATAAATCTGCACTACCTGCCTGCCCGCCATCTTTCCGGTATTTTTTACATTTACAGTAGCTGTCATCGTACTGTTAAACACTTTTGAGCTCAGTTTCAAATTACTAATCGCAAAGTCAGTATAAGACAGGCCGTAGCCGAACTCATACATGGGTTTAACATTAAAGGTATCATCATATCGATAGCCAACGTAAATACCTTCCTCGTACAGCACATGCGTGGGTCTGTTTGCAGGGGTACCGGGAAAGTTTTTGGCTGATGATACATCTTCATAATTAACCGGAAAGGTGGTGGCCAACCTGCCGGAAGGGTTTACCTTACCGCTTAAAACATCGGCAATGGCATTACCCGCTTCCTGGCCTGGTTGCCAGGCTAACAGAATGGCATCTGCATTGTCCTGCCATCCTTTCATATCTATAACACCACCAATATTAAGCACAGCAATCACCTTTTTCCCTTTAGCATGGAAAGCATCGGCTATCTTTTTAAATTGCTGTTGTTCATCGGCAGTAAGCATATAATTGCGTTCCAGGTTGCGGTCATTACCCTCACCTGCATTCCGGCCGATGGTAATAATAGCCACGTCATTATGTGTTGTAGCGGCATTGAGCAGGCTATCTGTTGCTGGCAATTCCGGAACATCATAATACCTGCGCTTTTGCTGGTGCATCTGCTTTCTGTAATTCTCTGCAAATTGCACATAGGCATTTTTTATACCTTCATCAGGCATGTAACCTGCATTGGCCAATCCCTGGTAAACTGATACAGTATATGCTTTATTCACCTCTCCGCTACCCGTGCCACCCGGGATAGTATTGTAAGTTGTAATACCAAAAGCTGCAATGTTTCGTAATGCCTTCACTATAGGCAACGCATTTCCCTTATTCTTCAACAGCACCATTCCTTCAGCAGCGGCGCTGCGTGCCACTTCGGCATGAGCTTTCAGATCAGGTTTATTGCTGTAGGGATAATTTTTAAATGCTGGTGATTTAAGGATGATGTTCAGGATGTGTTCCACATTCCTGTCGAGCACTTTCATACTCAGCGAATCATGTTTTACAGCGTTGATTATGGTTTCAATCTGGTCTGGTCGTCCAGGCATGATCAGGTCATTACCGGCTTTCATCTCTTCCGCCCAGTCATAGCCTCCACCCCAGTCAGTCATAACAAAACCTTTAAACTTCCATTCATCCCGCAGTACCGTGGTGAGCAGATCTTTCCTTTGAGCTGTATAAAGGCCATTTACCCTATTATAGGACGACATTACCGTCCATGGGTTAGAAGCAGCAATTGCAATCCTGAAAGTTTTAAGGTAAAGCTCGCGGAGAGCTCTTTCACTTACCGTAGAGCTGTTATAATTACGATTAGTTTCCTGATTATTGGCCACAAAATGCTTAATAGAAGTGCCCACGCCATTAGACTGGATACCGTTAATAATTGCAGCAGCCATAGTGCCTGCTACCAGCGGATCTTCTGAATAGTATTCAAAATTACGGCCGTTCAACGGATTGCGATGAATATTCACGCCCGGTGCTAATATGATATCCACACCGTATTCATGCACTTCGTTACCAAAAGCGCGACCCACTTCCTCAACCACAGCAGGGTCCCAGGTGGATGCCAGTAAAGTACCTACCGGAAAGGCCGTTGCATAATAAGTATGTGTACTATCGCCTTTGCGTATAGGGGAAATCCTTACTCCGGCAGGGCCATCGCTTAATACCAGCGACGGGATACCGAGCCTGGGAATAGCATTGGTATTACCCGCCGCACCCGGCACTTTAGTTTCAGTGTGACCGATCATGGGCGGCTCGGGCACCCAGCCATTACTCATCCCTATTCCTGCCTGCTTTGGTTTGGGTGCCTTGCCGGCGCCAACTACCAGAGTGGCTTTTTCTTCAAGCGTCATGGCTGCTATAACTTTCTTAAGAGGACTTTTTCCTAACTGTGGTAAATTTGACTGTTGTGCTTTAACCGTCAAACTAGCAACGAGCAGTAAGAGAGGTAATGTGATAACTTTTTTAAACTTGTTCATACATAATAGATTGTTTTTGATCTGCACAATTACTATCAACCAAGCCGGGATTCAATTTGGCAGATTGCGGCCAATTTTAAGATTTTTTTGTCGTAATTTAACGCACCTTCCCGTACTTGTTACACTTACCTAAAATGGATCGTTTGCGATTTTGGTGAGGTAAAAATATTAAAGTGCTAAGTTACAATCCTTAAACCAGGTCAATGAGGTACATTACTTTGCAGGCCTGCGATACGTTTCCCAAATGCTGGGCAAGCTCCAATATGCCCAACTTGTTTTTGATGATTTTTGCTTGTGTTATCATAATACTAATCTTCGTTACGTGTTGTAAATTATTGTAACTGTCAGATTAAGTTTTGACTATTTCACTTCAGCAGCATACAACCACTACGTTTCAAGGTGCTATCTTGAAATAGATTATAACGAAACAGCTTTTTAGTTACTTTTTACAGGGGAGGAGGAAATTATGACACTTCTAATGGGCATCTTCTTTTCTATGTCCGGAAACAATATTCTAAAAGCCCAATCAGTATCAATAAAATACCATCGTTTGCCATTATCTTCGCTTAGGGCAATCATATCGACATGGCCCTTAATGTTGAACGCTCCAGTCATGTAGAGGGTATCATTAAGCATACAAAAAAGTCTTTTACCTTCACGAACTATATTACCTTCATGGCCAACTATGATCGCTTTTGTTTTTGCTGTGCCACTCTTCTCGATTCTCCTCTGAATGTTCAAAAAAGAATGTCTGCCGCCTATAATGGTCAGTTCTTTTGGATACATCAAATATATCCATCGATTATAATCGTGCTTTATTATGGCCTCTGAATACTCCTCGGCCTGCTTTTTTATTTGACTGTGTTGTTGAGCACTTGTTTCTTTTAAATAAAAGGTTACTAGAAAAGCGAGGAAAAGACAAGGTTTCATATTATGAAGGTATACTTAATGGCGAAAATACAAGTGCTTGGCTGAAAAAAGCTTAGCCTTTTGTTTTATGGTCATTACCTACCTTATTATATAGAGTTTACAGAACCAGGGTAAGTTACATCTGGCTTAAGCCTAATGAGAAAGTTCAACTTAAACAAGCATTTATTACTCAATTTGAACGTGTAAGAGCTTCACAACCAATAAATGCAGTACAGGGTAGCTTGTTTTGATCAATTGCATTCTAAATACCACTCCTCCTTTGTATCTTTGAATTCCTTGACCATATTATATGCACCGCTTACACACTGTATATAGCACTTTAGATGAGAGTCCGCCAATTACACACATGATTGTTTGTAGTGTTGTTTTCTTGTTAATTTTTTACTTCTGTATTAGAATGTATTTGGGAAAAGGAAGAAATTTAAAAGTTACGCTAAACACAGGAGACAAGGCAAATCCCTTTCTGTTTGTTTTGATTCCTGTAACAATTGGCTTCTTGATCTTCTTATACATTGATATACTGGATATTAACGTATACCTACAGGATAAAGCTGTGTTCAATAGCAGTCAGCTTAAAGTTGTCCAGGGAAAGGTCACAGATTTTCATCCAATGCCTGAAGACGGTCATGGTTATGAATACTTTTACGTAAATGGTGTTGGGTTTAGCTATTCAAAGTATGAAGACGCAATTGGAGGTTATCATAAGACGGTATTAGATGGTGGAGTTATTAAAGCAAACCTTTATGTTAGGATAGGCTACTACCCAACCGACTTTAGAAATATCATTCTAAAGCTTGAAACCGAGTAATACAGAATCCTACTTTGATCGAGCAATGGAGTACAGGGTAGCTTGTTTTAACAGTATATTATAGCTTACCTCTTTTTAGAAAGTAAAGTGCAGAATCGACTCGCTCATCCTCTGGCGCATAGAAACTTGCATGATCTAATTTATTAACAACCAGTACAACTTTACCGTCAAATTAAGCAACGATACCAACAAAAATGCGCTAAAAGTGTGCCAAATATTAACTAAAACCATTAAAAAGAACCAGAAAGACCCACAAGAACCAATTAGTGAACAGAACCAACTCAATAATTAACAGATTACTAAAACTGTACACAAAGCTTCAATAAGCAACTTTAAGTAATAAAAAGCTCCTTAGTGTTAGTAAGGAGCTTTCAGGCCTGTGATCCCAATAGGATTCGAACCTATGACCTACAGATTAGAAATCTGTTGCTCTATCCAGCTGAGCTATGGGACCATCTGCGAATTTTTCGCGGTGCAAAGATGCAAAAATCTGCTTAAAATGTCAAATATTACCCCATAAAAGCGAACTCCCGGCTTAACCGGGAGTTCGCTTTCTAATTCTTTTCGCTATTGCCCCTCTTTTTCG